>JAQCDY010000026.1 GCA_027729785.1 Actinomycetota bacterium
AGGTATAGCCCCAACTTTAGGGTCGAAAGCACTGCCCCGACGTGACAACGGTCAGGCACGGCGCAGGGTTGTGCCAGCTTTTGTGGTTTCGACGAGATAGCCAAGGGCCTGCAATTCGGCACGCAAGGCATCGGCTTTGGCGAAATCTTTTGCCGCGCGGGCTGCGTCGAGTGCCGTAGCGAGTACCTGAGCATCAGCATCAATTTCTTTTGCGACATCGAGTTGCAAACCAACAGCGACACACATTTCACGCACGGCCGACGCGACACTGGCCGCAGTTTGTTCGTCGCCCGCGTCAACTGCGACATTGGCGCGACGCACGGCGTCAAACAACACGCCCATCGCCACTGGTGTATTCAAATCGTCGTTCATCGCCGCACGAAATGCGTCAAGCGTTGCGACATCTGGTGTGGCAGTCAACGAACTAGTACGCGCAGCAAACGAGTCGATGCCAGCAAGGGCATTAACCGAAGCGTCGATGTTGTCAAGACCAACTTTGACTGGCGAACGATAATGAGTTTGCAACAACAACATGCGATAAGCGCGCGCATCGTAGCGATCTAACAAGTCGGGCAAGTTAGTAACGTTGCCCAAACTCTTGGACATCTTTTCGCCTTTGGTATCTACGACAAAGCCGTTATGCATCCAATGATGTGCGAAGTCTTTGCCGAGCGCAACGGCTTGGGCGCGTTCGTTTTCGTGATGCGGAAATCGCAAGTCGGCGCCACCGCAATGTAAATCGAAACCTTCGCCAAGCAATTCAAGACTCATAACAACACACTCGCTGTGCCAACCTGGTCGACCTTCGCCCCACGGCGACGGCCACGCTGGCTCGCCTGGTTTTGAAAACTTCCACAACACAAAGTCAGCAGGGTGTTTCTTTTGATCGGCACCGAACACATTGCGGTCGCCACCACCAGCGAGCATGTCGTCGATGTTTTGGTGCGCGAGCAAACCATAATCAGCCACGACACTCGTATTCATATATATGCCGTCATCGGTGCGGTAGGCGGCCTCTTTTGCGACCAGATCGGCAATCAAACCAACTATCTGATCGACATATTCGGTTGCACGCGGCACATCTGTCGGCCGCAGCACACCAAGTCGGGCCATCGATTTGAACCACACATCCTCACACTTTTGGGCAATGTCAAGCCATGCACGATTTTCGCGAGTCGCGCGATCAATAATCTTGTCGTCGATGTCGGTGATGTTCGAAACAAGTCGAACCTTGACCCCCGTCCATTCGAGATAGCGACGCAAAATGTCGTAAACGAGCGTGGCGCGACCGTGTCCGATATGTGGTGGCCCATAAACCGTTGGCCCACAAAGGTAAATGCTCAGTTCGCCAGGCACGCGCTGTTTGAGCGGGCGAATCTGCGAAGTCGCGGTGTCATACAGATTCAGCACAATGTCTAAGGCTAGGCGAGTACCGTTATTTCGTCATGTCACGCGTACCCGAGAAGCCCACAATCGATGGAGTTGAGGCTCGATTCGTAAAACAATGGGAGCAAGACGGTATTTATCGCTTCGATCGCACTGCAAAGCGTGAAAATATTTTCTCGATCGACACGCCCCCGCCCACGGTTAGCGGTTCGTTGCACATGGGTCATGTGTTTTCATACACGCACACCGACACACTGGCTCGATTTTGGCGAATGCGCGGTAAGTCTGTTTTTTATCCGATGGGATGGGATGACAACGGTTTGCCGACCGAGCGCCGAGTGCAAAATTTTTACGGTGTCTCGTGCGACCCGTCGCTGAAATATGTCGCGGGTTTTGAACCACCGTTTCGGGGTGATCCTCCAAAAGATGCAAAACCTGTGCCCGTCTCGCGGCCGAACTTCATCGAATTGTGCGACGAACTAACCGCGCAAGATGAAAAAGTTTTTGAAGATTTATTTCGTCGGCTTGGTCTTTCAGTTGATTGGAGTTTGCTCTACACGACGATCAGCGAGCACGCGCGACGCACGGCGCAATCAGCATTTTTGCGAAACCTCGAACGCGGCGAGGCATACACGCAAGAAGCGCCGACACTTTGGGATGTCGACTTTGGCACAGCAGTTGCACAAGCCGAACTCGAAGATCGCGAACGACCCGGTGCATTTCACAAACTGAAATTTCGTGAGGCCGACGACGAGAGCAAGTCAATAATCGTCGAAAGCACTCGCCCAGAACTAATCGCCGCGTGTGTCGGTCTTGTCGCCCACCCTGATGACGCTCGATATCAACATCTGTTTGGCAAGAATGCGCTCACGCCGATTTTTGGTGTCGAAGTGCCGGTGCACCCTCACCCGTTGGCGCAACCTGACAAAGGTTCGGGTATCGCGATGGTTTGCACATTCGGCGATCTCACCGATGTGATTTGGTGGCGTGAACTTAATCTTGCAACGCGACCCACGATCGGTCGCGACGGCAGGTTCGTCGCGCAAGCGCCAGAAATAATGTCGGCGCAAGCGCAAGCGAAGTATGCGCGTCTCGCCGGCAAGTCTGCGAAGCAAGCGCAAACTTTGACCGTTGAAATGTTGCGCGAGACTGGCGAACTTACAGAAGAGCCGCGCGCGATCACGCACCCAGTCAAGTTTTATGAAAAAGGTGACCGACCACTCGAGATCGTGACAAGTCGGCAGTGGTATATCCGTAATGGCGGACGCGACGAAAAGTTGCGCGAAAAATTATTATCGCGTGGCGACGAACTGACATGGCACCCCGACTTCATGCAACATCGATACGCCAACTGGGTCGGCGGATTAAACGGTGACTGGCTCGTCAGCCGACAAAGATATTTCGGCGTGCCGATACCGCTGTGGTATCGCCTCGATAAAAACGGTGAAATTATTTATGAGCACCCACTCGTGCCCGTTGTCGGTCAGTTGCCTGTTGACCCGAGCACCGACATGCCGCAAGGTTTCACAGCTGATCAGCGCGGTGCGCCAAACGGTTTCGCTGGCGACCCCGACATTATGGATACTTGGGCGACATCCTCACTCACGCCGCAACTTGCGGGACATTGGGTCGACGACAGCGATTTGTTCGAGCGAATTTTTCCGATGGATGTTCGACCACAAGGCCACGACATCATTCGCACATGGTTGTTTTCGACGATGGTACGTTCAAACTTTGAGCACGACGTCGCGCCGTGGAAGAACGCGAGTCTGTCTGGTTGGATTCTCGACCCCGATCGCAAAAAAATGTCGAAATCAAAGGGCAATGTTGTAACGCCATCAGATTTGTTCGATCAATACGGCAGCGATGCGGTGCGATATTGGGCGGCGTGTGCGCGACCTGGTGTCGATACTGCTTTCAGCGAAGATCAAATGAAGGTCGGACGCAAACTTGCGACCAAACTTTTGAACTTGACGAAGTTTGTGCTGGGCGCAGGCTCGAATGAGACGACGACATCTACGGGTGCCCAGCCTAAAGATTTAGTCGACCAAGCGATGCTTGTGCGCCTAGCCGAAGTTGTCGACGAAGCTACAACGGCACTCGAACAATTCGATTATGCGCGAGCACTCGAACGTACCGAGGCATTTTTCTGGTGGTTCTGCGACGACTATGTCGAACTCGTCAAGACACGCGCTTACGGTGAAACTCAAGATTCATCCTCGGCGCGAGTTTCATTGCATCGTGCGCTGGGCATCGTGCAGCGCCTGCTCGCCCCAATGTTGCCGTTTGCGACCGAAGAAGTTTGGTCGTGGTGGCAATCGGGCTCGATTCACCGTGCTAATTGGCCAACAATCGCCGAGACGCTCGCTGGTTTCAATGCTTCTCACGATGCAGTCGATGATCTTGATGCAATTTGTCTGGTGCTTGGTGCAGTGCGTCGCACAAAAACCGAAGCCAAAGTTTCGCAGCGTGCCGAGGTGGCAAAATTAGTTATCACAGCCGATGCAAAAACAGTGACAATGTTGCAAGCGAACCTTTTAGACCTGCGCAACGCCGGTTCGTTGCAAGAAATTGAATTTGTCGTGTCAGATTCGAATTCTGAACCCACAAATCTCTCTGCTCAGGTCACGCTGGCTGCACCACTAAACTAAACACAACATGGTGCGGGTAAAAAGAGCAAAAAGTGGCGTCATCGCGCGGCCAAAACTTCACTATCTCGTGCTGGTTTTCAATATTTTTGTGATCTCTGCGCTGATTGCGAGCGCCGTCGGTTTGTTTTTGGTCAATGGCCGCATAAATCAACGACTAGTCGTCACCCTTGACAAATCAAACAAGTCGAATGTTGGCGACGACGGCTCGCCGCTCGGCACCGACTGGGACTTAAACACCGAAAATCTTGACGCCAAGAACTTTTTGGTGACGGGCTCTGACAACGGTGCTTGCACCAGCCCCGACAGTGCGACTTCGGGTGGCATTGGTGATCGAACGAGTTTTGGCGAGCGCAGCGACACGATCATGATCATTCGCATTGACCCAAGTTCAAAGCAAGCGGCGATACTTTCGTTTCCACGCGATTTGTGGGTTGACATCGCCGGCACGACCCGGCAAAATCGAATCAACTCGGCGTTTCAAAGCACCGACCCAAATCGGCTAGTTGCGACAATTCGCGAAAACTTTGATATTCCAGTCAATCACTATGTCAACATCAACTTTTGTGCCTTCAAAGAAATTGTCACCGCAGTTGATGGCATCAAGGTGCCTTTCTTGTACCCGACTCGCGACAAGAAAACAGGTTTCAATGTTGCCGCACCTGGTTGCATAAATTTTGACGGTGATACTGCGCTTGCATACGTTCGCTCGCGCTCTGGCTATCGATATTTTGATCCGACGAAACAAGAGTGGCGAGAAGACCCGACGGGCGATCTAGGCCGCATCAAGCGTCAACAAGATTTTTTGCGACGCTCGATGCAACGCGCACTCGATAAAGGCTCGAAGAGTTTGTCGGTTGCCAACAATTTGATGAACGCAGCGCTGAAGAATGTGATCACCGACGACGAACTCTCACCTCGTGGCATGCTGACGCTCGCCCAAGCGATGCGAGATTTGAATACACAGTCAATTGCGACATATACGATCGATTCAAATCAGAAGCGAATTGGTGATATGTCGGTGCTGATACCTTCGCTGAAAAGCGATGAAATGCAAAAAGTCTTGGCGATCTTTCAAGGGCGAGCACCAGTTGTTGCAAACGGTGCATCACTTCGCGCCAACGACTCGTCAAACGTCGTGTTGACTGCATATCGCATCGGATCGACTTCTGTGCCGGCAATCGCTCGCTTTGCAGATGGTGTCGTGCCGCCGAACGACCCTGCTTGTCGCTGATTCGCGCCTTTTTGACGACTGACTAACATAAGCGAGGGGAAATCATGGAAGTTTTTATAGCCGTCGTGCTTGTGGTCGCGGCATATGCCCTCGGCACTTTTCCGAGTGCGGCGATCGTCGCCGGCAAAAAGAGTCTTGACATCACGAAAGTTGGTTCGGGCAACCCTGGTGCGTCGAATGTGATCCGCAATTTGGGTTGGAAGACGGGGCTCGCCGTTTTCTTGCTCGACATGGCCAAGGCAGCAATTGCAATTGGACTCGCGTGGCTCGTTACCGGTGAACGACGCGGTGAGCTCTCATATATATGTCTGTTTGCTGCAATTCTCGGTCATTCATATCCGATCACGCGCAAATTCAAGGGTGGCAAGGGTGTCGCCAGTGGTGGCGGCGGAATGTACGTGCTGTTTCCGCTGACGAGTTTGGTGTTGTTCAGTTCGTGGTTCGTGTTGACAAAAGTTACGCATAAGGCTTCCGTCGCGTCGCTGACAATTTCTATTGCTCTGCCATTCGGCATTTACTACGAAGGTGCTGCCCGTTGGGAGATCGGCGCGACGCTCGCACTCGTTGGCTTCATCATCATCAAACATTTACCAAATCTTCGTCGCCTGAAAACTCACGAAGAACCCGACATCATCTAGCATCATCGCATGCTGGCGATACTTGCTTCGTTTTTTGAATGGCTGAAAGAGTCGTCGTCGTCGCCATGGTTTTACGTGGTGATTTTCGTGATCGCCACACTCGACTCTGTGTTGCCGATCGTGCCCAGCGAAACTCTGGTGATCATCGGCGGCGTCACCGCTGGCACTGGTGACTTATCGATCGTGCTGGTGATTCTTTGCGGTGCAGGCGGCGCGTTTGTCGGCGACAACTTGAGTTATCTTCTCGGGCGTGAAGCCAGCGACTGGGTGGTCAAGCGGCGCACACGAACCAAAAAGGGCGCCAAACAACTGGCAAAAATTATTGAACAGATTCGTGAGCGTGGGGGTTTGCTGTTGATCACCGCGAGGTTTATTCCGGGCGGTCGAACATTGCTCACACTTTCATGCGGCGTCACAAAACAGCCCAGAAAATGGTTCATCGGTTGGGCAGTTGTCGCGGCAAGTATTTGGTCAATATATGCATCTTTGCTTGGCTTCATCGGCGGAAAATCTTTTGCCGACAATCACACCAAGGCATTCTTGATTGCATTTGCCAGTGCGTTCTCGGTGACGATCGTGATTGAAGTCGTGCGCGCTATTACACACAGGCTGAAATCCAACAAGTAGTTCGTTTAAATCACGGCTGTAAAGTTAAAGACAGTGACTTTGCAACTTAGTGTTGATTCGGCGGCTTGGGGTCGGCATGTTTCTGAAACTGCGAACAGCCTCGGCGATTTGATTCCGGTTGTTAAGGGCAACGGCTACGGTTTCGGGCGCACGACACTGATTGAGCGCGCCATAAAAATTTCACGCGATATCGCAGTGGGCACGATTTTTGAAGCCCACGATGTGCCGAGCGACTGTCGCGCCTTCGTGCTCACGCCCGTCGGCAAGGTTCTGCCACCTTCAAAAAACCTCTCTAAGAATCTTGTCTTGACAGTTGGTGCGGTTCATCACGTGCAAAACCTGCGCGATCTCGATTGGCGCGGCGAGGTCGTCATCAAATTGCGCTCGAGCATGAACCGCTATGGTGCCGACCTAAGCGAGTTGCAGGCTCTCATCGCCGCTGCGCAAGAGGCGGGCCTCACTCAAATTGGTTGGTCGGTGCATCCGCCGCTTGATGGCACGCCGCAAAGTCATGCCACAGAAATCGGCAACACGATTTCAAATGTCGATTCAGATTTGCCGTGGATTGTCAGCCATATTGATGCTAAGAATCTCGCCGACCTGCGCAAGAAATTTGCCAATAAAACAATTCGCGTGCGCAGTGGCACTCATCTTTGGCTTGGCGACAAGTCGATGTTCGAACTCACTGCAGATGTACTTGACGCTCGCCCCGTGAAAAGTGGCGCGGTGGTCGGCTATCGCAACATCACGCTTCATCAAGACGGCACTCTCGTAATGATCAGCGCTGGCACGAGCCATGGCGTGCAACTTGTCGGCGCCGAGTTGAGTCCGTTTCATTTCAATTCGACTCGTCTCAACCTTGTCGAGCCATCGCACATGCACACCTCGATGGTTTTTGCACCAGCAAATCAAACCGCACCTAAACCGGGCGAAACGGTTGATGTGCAGCAACCGCTGACGCGCGTTTTCCCAGACTTTATTTCTTGGATCTAATAGTGCCGACTCACGAAAGTGGTCGCCAACTTGAACAACGCTTCACTTCGCTTGATGTTGCGCGCACAATCGCCCTGTTTGGCATCATCGTGCTCAACTATCACGGCTACTTAAATTTTCAAAGCACCAGTTCGACGACTGAGCCGTCGGTCTTTGAACGATGGTGGCATCCGTTTGAAGGTGCGTTGGCTAATCCATTTCCGGTTGGCTTCGTGATGGTCGCGGGCATGGGCGTTGCGTTGATGTTGCAAGATGTCGCTCGCGCGAACGCACATCACGATGCCAGCGAAATAGCACAAGCCCGCACTGAAGCACGATGGCGACTCGCCCGCCGCGGACTTTTTCTTTTCACGCTCGGCTATGGCATCGAGTGGGTCTGGGCAGGCACAATCTTGCCGTACTACGGCGCATATTTTTTGGTTGCCAGCATCATCGCAACTTGGTCGGCGCGAAAACTGATTGCGCTCGCCGCAATCTCAACTTTTGTGGCAGCGATTATCGAATGGTGGCGTCTCGACCAGTCGTTCGACGGCAACCTCACAACTTGGCTTTCACCGAGCACGCCAAATACGCCGCGCAATCTTTTGATCCGTTTATTTATTGATTACACGCATCCGTTGTTTCCGTGGCTGGCATTTTTTATCGTCGGTATCTTGCTCGGTCGCAAATATCACGACATCGCCAAGTTTCGTCGCAAACTCTTGACAGTTGCCGTGGTTACCGCTGCATTCGCCTACATCACGAACGCGATCGTCAACTCGCTCGTGCGCAGCGATGCCGACAATGGCATGAGCAGCGCGCTCATGTCGCGACATTTGGTTTCGACTCAACCGTTTGATCGCAGTGTGTTGTATGTTTTGGCATCGCTCGGCGTTGTCGTCGCCGTGTTTTTAATAGTCACGATCTTGTGCGAAAAGTTTCACGATTCACTCGGCGTACGTGTCGCGCAAACAACGGGTCAACTCACGCTGACAATTTATTTGGCGCACATTTTTATTTATAACATTGTCGTCACCCAAGCCGGTTTAGTTCAGCCGACGGGCCTTGACACCGCGATGACGATGAGCATCGTCGTCTTTGTTGCCGCAATTATTTGGGCCAACTGGTGGAGTCGACTTTTTGGTCGCGGGCCCGCCGAGCGTTTATATCGTCGCTTTGGCGGCTAACAACTCGCGCGCACGCCGCACAAATGCGTTGTATAAATTCTGTTGAGCCGAATCTGTGGCGGCTGTGTCTTCGGGGTGCCACTGCATGCCGAGTAGCCATTTCGTGCGATGCTCAACGGCTTCGAGAATGCCATCGGGCGCATAGCCAACTGCGACTAAGTCGTCTGCCAAACGATCGATTCCTTGGTGATGAAACGACGCGCCATTAATTTGCGTCGCACCCATCGCCAGCGCCATCTTCGAATCAGGTTCGATATTCACTTGATGCAGCGCAAACTCTTCGCCAACTGGAAACTGCTTCGGTGCGTGCGCGAGAAGATCACTCGCATTGGCAAGTTCTCCAAGATGCTGCACAAGCGAACCACCGAGCACAACATTGGCGAGTTGCATGCCGCGACAAACAGCCAGCACGGGCAAGTCAAGTTTTAGTGCCGCGCTGAGCAGCGCAGTTTCGAAAGTGTCTTGCTCAGGCTGCACGCCATATATATGTGGCCCCGCGGTCTGGCCGTAGAGCGCAGGGTTGACATCGGCTCCACCCATCAACACAAGACCATCGAAGCGCTGCATCATCGCTCGTGCATCTTCAATTGCCAACGGTTGTGGAGAAATTACGACTGGTTCACCACCAGCCCGCAAAATCGCATCAAGGTATCGCCGACCAGCGAACGAGACAGCGTCTCGCGAAACCCGACTCGGCGCACCGTATCGACCAGCAAGTGCGATCAATGGCGACATTTATAAAACTCTACCGACCCTCACTTCGCCAGGCGCTTTAGTCGGCAACGCTGATCGTCACAGATTTAATGACGACATCTTCGACTGGTCGGTCGCCAGGTCGTATCGCAACATTTTGCATCGCTTCAACAACTTCGAGACCCTTCACGACTTGGCCGAACAACGAATATTGCGGTGGTAGACCTACGCCACTTGGGCCGCTCACGATAAAAAATTGTGAGCCGTTCGTGTTCGGGCCCGCGTTGGCCATTGCCACGCTGCCGATCTGATATTTGCCAGGCTTGGGTAGTTCGTCGCCGAACTTGTAGCCAGGGCCGCCGCGGCCAGAGCCCTCTGGGTCGCCACCTTGGCACATGAAGTTTTTGATGATCCGATGAAAAATCACACCGTCGTAATAGTGATGCGCTGCGAGATAAACAAAGTTGTTAACCGTTAACGGTGCAGCCGCGGCATCAAGAGCAATCACGAGTGTGCCCAGAGTCGTCTCCATTGACACGCTGTAACGCTTGGCTGGGTCAATGCCCATCGGTGGCATGCTGCCGAACTTTTTAATGACCGGTGCTGAACCGTCAAGGGGCGGAAACTGTGATGATTGTTCGTTATTCATAGCCATGAACCCTACACTCGTGTCATGGCAGAAACGACCGCCAACGATGCAGACAACAAGATGATCGAGGCGATTGAGCGCGATCTAAACGACGTTGATGCCGCAATGGATCGACTTGAAAAGGGCACTTACTTCAGCGATGAAGTAACCGGCGCGCCACTGCGCCCAGAATTTCTCACAGCGAACCCGCTCGCCCGCCGCAACAAATAACTTAGTTCTTTTGATACAGGGCCGTAAAAAAGCCCGGGAAATACTTGCCTTCGACGATTCGTTGTTTCGAGACTTCTTCGTATTCAATTTCACGCTCAAACAACTCGGACTCTGAATCAAATCTCTTGAATTGATTTATGGACGTCGAAACCAGTCGTGCGCCAGATTTCGCGCAAACTTCGGTGATCTCTTTCAACGTGTGCTGAGTTTCATGCGGATGTAAAACCTGATCGCGAAACCACGACCGCAAATACGTTTGATCGGTCTTTCCGTTATCAAGACGCGCGTATTCGGACAATAATTCCTCTTCCGATGCCCCAGATGCTGACATATCGGCAAAGTGCTGCAAAAATGGCCGCCTGCCATACAAGTGATAAAGACCAAGATAAAAAAACCCGTCTGCTTTCACATAACTGTCCAAACAACGTTGAACTGCCGCGACACAATTATTCGTGTGGTGCAACACACCGAGCGAGACGCAGATATCGAATTTCTCTTGAGGTTCGAACCTAAAAAGATCAGCAGCCTCATACTTGACATTCAGGCCGAGTGACTTCGCGGCCTCTTTTGCGTATTCAATGACGACTGGATTGAAATCGATCGCTGTGACTGACGCACCGAAACGATCTTCAATTTGCGCTGAAAATCTACCGACGCCACAACCAACCTCAAGAACCCTAGATTGCTTGTTTATTATTTCAAGTAAAGCAGTGTGGGGTTTTAGAGATGCCCCCGAGCGAATGAACTCTTTATGTTCTTCGGTACTTCCAAAAATATTGAATGGGAGCTCTTTATAGAACTCAAGGACTTGTTCGTTGGCAAAAGTCATTGACAAACTTTTGTTAGAACATTGGGTAATTGTCGTCTGGGGCATCGCCCGACTTCGACGACCGCTCGCCACCAAACAGTTTGCTAAGAAACTTGATAATTCGAGATAAAAAACTCATAACGATAATTCTCGCACAAGCAACTCAGTCACGGTGTCATTACCTTCATCCGTAAAATGCGCACGATCAACGAATAACCAACTCGGGCGTTTCAGCTCAGAGGCACTATTCAGATCAAAAAACCGCATGCCAACTCTTTCACAAATTCTCTCTATGTCGTGACGATACTCGTCTTTACACTGCTCTAACTCACGAAGTACTCGTGCGAAACTTTCGGCTTCTTGGTCAAGCAATGCGAATAAATTTATCTCTTGTGGCGTTAAAGATTTATTCAGCCATGGTATGAACGGCTGCATTACAAAAGTCGCAGTTGTGTTATTTCTTTTGGCAAGCATCTGCAAATATTCGCAATCACGCTCAAATACTTTAAGCATGGAAGCATATGATTCAGTTTTTGGCGAATTTGATTGTGCTGTTGTCAAAGTTTTTTTGGTTAAACCAAATTTCGCACAAATTTGAGCAAGCAACATTCGTGAAAGTTCACGACTGCCCATTCCAGAATTTTTCATTTGGTGTTCGTACAGCCCCTGTTGAAAAAAAGCACCGTACATCGATGAAAAACTCCCCGGCATCAATGAACGAATCAAATTATTGATTCCAGACATAATAATGATTGGACCATTAATTTTTTTGATGTTAGCCAAGTGAACCAAGATCGCTTCTTGGGTCGAGTTAAACGCACGGCCACCAAAATTGTGCCAGTTGTATTTCGTCGTGGCATTCAACAAACTCGGTATCGTCGCCGCATCGTTCGTTGCGCCGATGCCAAACACGCTGCTACCACCAACTAAAAGTGCAGTTGGCGCACCAGACTTAGAGCCAGTCGTGTTGCGAAAGCCAAACTCGTCAGTTGAAACAGATTTGAGCGCAGCATTTCGCGGTTGAAAATACATTAGGTGCGGCACCCACTCTTGGCGCATGCCGAGTTCGTCGTAGTCGCGCATCTGCGGCACAATTAAGTTGCGTTGCTCAACTGCAGCGCGAGACTTCTTAGCGCTGGCGCTCAAAATGATCCTTTGGAAGTGGAGATTTATCAACCCAATAACTTGTCGCCGAACCCTTTGACGTAAGCCGACCAATGCCTAATGCGCGACGCACGACACCTGCAACAACCACAAGACACCAGACGATGAAAACGAAACTGCGTTTAATCAAGAGCGAACTCTTTTTGCCAATCCGAGTCGTGTTCGAGCGCTGGCTGTTCAGACTTTGCTAAGAGCATCGAACCGATCACGAGATAGTCCATGTCAGTGCGCATGAAACATGTGTAGGCCTCTTGCGGCGTGCAAACAGGCGGTTCGCCGCGCACATTGAACGAAGTGTTGAGCAGCACTGAGCAATCGTGGCGTTGCTTGAACACGCTGAGCAAACTATGGAACTCCGGGTTCGTTTCTTTGTGCACGGTTTGCACGCGAGCCGAAAAGTCAACATGTGTCACAGCCGGAATTTGCGACCGAACAATATTTAGTTTGTCGATGCCAAATAGTTGCGACATGTCGGCGTGGTCTTTGCTGCGACGATGCTCGGCAACTGGTGCGACGACCAACATATATGGGCTCGATGTATCGAGATCGAACCACTCTGAAACATCTTCAGCGAGAACCGCTGGCGCAAACGGGCGAAAGCCCTCACGGAATTTGATTTTGAGATTCATTTTTTTTTGCATGTCAGGATGACGGGCGTCGCCGAGAATCGTGCGATTACCGAGAGCGCGCGGGCCGAACTCCATGCGGCCTTGAAACCAACCGACGACTGCACCGTCATTTAGTAGATCGGCAACTCGCTCGTTAAGTTCGTTGCGCGAAATTTGCTGATATCGAATCGCCTGAGAGTTGAGAAACTTAGTGACTTCGTCGTCAGAAAACTTTGGCCCAAGATAACTGCCGCGCATCGCGTCGCCAGTTTTTGCGGCTCGAGGTTTGCCGAGGTATTTGTGCCACACGCCAAGCGCAGCGCCGAGTGCGCCACCGGCGTCACCTGCAGCGGGCTGAATAAAAATATTTTCAAAAACTTTGTCGCGCACGAGCTTGCCGTTAGCGACACAATTAAGTGCAACACCGCCAGCGAGGCAAAGGTCTTTCATACCCGTTGACTGACGCGCATATCGCGCAAGACGGCCAACTACGAGTTCGGTGACTTCTTGCATCGATCGCGAAAGGTCCATTTCGCGTTGGGTCAGTTCTGACTCTGGGTGGCGCGCCGGGCCGTCGAACAGGTTGGCGAAACGCTGGCTCGTCATGCGGTTGCTGACCGGGAAGTCGAAATAATCCATGTTCAATCTGAAACTGCCGTCTTGCTGCACGTCAATTAAGTTTTCGAGAATTTTGTCGACATATTTTGGTTCGCCATACGGTGCGAGGCCCATCATTTTGTATTCGCCCGAATTCACTTTGAAGCCGGTGAAACTTGTGAACGCCGAATAAAGCAAACCGAGCGAGTGCGGAAATTTAATTTCTTTGATTACCTCGAGCGAGTTGTCGCGACCTAGCGAAAGACTCGTTGTCGCCCACTCGCCAACTCCGTCGATCGTGAGCACGGCGGCGTTTTGAAACGGCGACGGATAGAACGCCGACATCGCGTGCGCCTCGTGGTGCTCGGCGAACAACACATCGCCCGAGTAATCGAGGAACTTTTGAATCTGCTCTTTGGTTTGCAGTTTTCCGCCGAACCACAGCGAGCCAGCGGCGGCAAACGACTTGCGACCACGTGGGGCATATGCCATGTGAGTTTTGACGATGCGGTCGAACTTGAGCAGTGGCTTGTCGTAGAACACGACATGGTCGAGGTCGCTTGCAGAGATGCCGGCTTCGGCGAGGCAATAGTTGGTTGCGTGACGCGGAAGGCGCGAGTCGTGTTTCTTGCGCGAAAACCGTTCTTCTTGGGCTGCGGCGATGATTTCGCCGTCTTTAATTAGGCACGCGGCACTGTCGTGATAAAGCGCAGAAATTCCGAGAATGTACGTCATCGGTAATTTGTATTCTACAGTTCGCGCAGTTTCAAAGTGTCGCGCGCGAATTCAGCGCGCAAAACAGTGTGCGCAATAGCGGTTGCGTTTTAGCGTTCGCGGAGTTTGGCCAAGAGGCGCAAAATTTCGAGGTATAGCCAGACCATTGTGACTAGCAAGCCGAAAGCGGCATACCACTCGAAATATTTTGGCAGGCCTGCCTTCTCGCCGCGCTCAATGAAGTCGAAGTCGAGCGCCAAGTTCATCGCCGCAAGACCAGCAACGAGCAAACTAAATCCGATGCTCATCAAACTTGAACTATTCAAAAACGAAATATTCGCACCGAAAAGACTCATCAAAAATGAAATTCCGTAGAACACCGCGACACCCATCGTTGCACCGATGACCGTGCGACGCATTTTGTCGGTTACGCGAATCACGCCAGTGCGATAAAGCACGAGCATCACGACGAACACACCGAGCGTGATGCCGACAGCCTGCAACACGATGCCGTCATAGGCGGTATTGAAAACTTTCGAAATCGCCCCAACAAAAACGCCTTGGGCCACTGCGTAAATCGGCGCAAGCACACGCGAAAGTTTGGGCTTGAAAGTAAGCACCAAAGCCACCACGAAACCGGCCAACGCACCGCCAATCGTCCATGCTGGAAACTGCACAGCGCCGTTAACCGACTCGCTGACCGACGACCAACCAAAGATCGCCGCTGCCAGCAACAACAATGTCAGCAACATGCCCGCACTCGCGGTGCCGCTCGCTGTCATCTTCTCTGTCGAGGTGTATGGCGACACTGGACCATCTGAAATCGGCGCGCGATAAGTTTGTTGAGCTGATTGTGGTGCAGCCCAGCCAGCTTCACCCGCTGATCGCTCGACAACTTTTGCAAAACTCTTTTCATTAAGGATTGGGTTGGACATAAACCAAAGACTAGCCACAATTTCAGGTAAAAAACTTGCATTTTTCGCGTGTAGCTTTGTCGCCTCGTCGGTATCGTTAGGCGTGTCGCACCGAGTGTGACCAATTGAATA
>JAQCDY010000132.1 GCA_027729785.1 Actinomycetota bacterium
GCAATTTGAAGCAGGTAGTTCGACAACCAGAAACTGAGTGTCGTCGGCGCTGATTTCGAGTTTGAAGTCAAGCAGGCTGGGCAGTGTCACGGATGTACCGGCCTGCAATTGTTTCGTCTCGCGGTCGTTGCCAGTTGCGAGGGTTGCTGAACCAGACAAAATGAACAAAAACATCAACTGATGTTCGTGCCTAGATTCGCTCATAATCGCTGACTTGTTGGCACGAATAGTCATTGCGCTGGCGTAACCAGAGGTTGCGAGATCAATGCCGGTGTTGCGCGCCTCAAAACCCGAATAGCGCCATGGCAGCCAAGGCGTTTGCTCAGCAACATGGCGCACGAAACGCTGGCCAGAAAAATCACGGTCGGGTTTTAGTTGCGCGGTTGGCAAAGTTATTTGATGTTCGGCGAATGTTTCGTGCTCGGCGGGGGCGCCAATCTCGATGACTTCGAGATTGTCTGAACTCTCGAGCACGCGATGGCGAATTTCTGGTGGCTGCAAAACGCAATCGCCTGCACTCATAACAAATGACTCACCTTGGTCTTCGTAAACGACTCGCACCCAGCCACTCTTGCAATAAATCATTTGAAACTTAACGCGGTGATAATGCACATAGTCGGGTACTGGCCCGCCGTTGGGTATATGAATGTGCGAAGCGATGAATACCCCGCCTAATCGACTCGGTATCAAATCTCGATAGCGCATGCCTGCTCGGCCAACTGTCCATGAGGCGTCACTAGTTAGCGGCGCAACAACCAGTGATTCCTGCAACACGGGCAACTCAACACCAGCACTCTGGTTAACGATTTCGATTGTTGTGCCGTTGGGGGCTTGCAATATTTGTGTGGGTTGATCGTTGGTTCGCAGGCGCAACGTGATCTCTTTACCCGAACCGCCAATGCGCAAACACAGTCGAACGCCATAGCCACTAACGATTGCCGTATTTGGATTGTCAGCTGGCGTGATCATCTCAACGCGAAAGCCAAGACTGTCAATGAAAAAACTCAATGTCTCGTCTAAATCGAGACAAGGCACGACAACTTCGGCAACATTGAACATCGTCGTCAGGTGTCGAAGCGATAAACATTGGTGTCGCGTTCGACAAAGCCAAGACGTTTATACAGTTTGTTGGCGGCCTCACGTGAGGGACGCGAAGTGAGGTCGACAGTTTTTGCGCCACGGCGGGTGGCTTCGGCAATTGCCGCCATATTCAACGCTTCGCCGACACCGAGACCGCGCGCCGAAGAATCAACCACAACATCTTCGATCCACGCACGTACGGCGGTCGGAATGCGAAAAATGGCGAGGGTCAACAAACCAACAATTTGGTTGTCCACACGGGCAACAAAAAGAGCGGTGGATTCTGAATTGATAATTTCTGCCAATTCGCTAGTTGTTATCGGTTTTGCCGAGGATGAAAGTTGCGGAATCAAGCCGTGACACGCGGCGAGTAATTCTTCACTCGCCTGGGTGGCGATTTCCACAGGCACTGGTGAAGCCATGGCAATCAGCGTATCTGTATTGCACAGGTTGGCTGGGAAATTAGATAGCGTCATAGCAAATGTCCTCGATTGATCATGTTCGTTGGTTGTCGAAACCGTCTCTGAAAAATCCGACTTTGATCACTGCCTTCACCGGTTGGAATGACGCGGCCGATGCTGCATCGAATGCGGTGCGCAATTTGATTGAGGGTTGGGGTGCGACTGCGCTCGCCGAAATCGACCCAGAACCGTTTACCGACTATGCAACTGTTAGACCACACGTGCGTCTAAAAGAGGGTGGAAAGCGCAACATCGTTTGGCCGACTGTGGGTTTGTGGCACGTCAACGGTGCAGGCGGCGACATAATTTTGGCACTCGGCCCAGAGCCGAGTTTGCGTTGGAAGCTGTTCTCACGACAAGTGATTTCGGTGGCCGAACACTTTAACTCTTCGCTATTGCTGACTCTGGGCTCGCTATTGGCCGATGTACCACACAGCCGACCCGTGCAGATAATTGGTACGGCGACTGACAGCGAATTAATCGGGCGATTCGATTTGCAACGCTCGCGCTACGAAGGACCAGTCGGCATCGTCAGCGTGTTGCACGACACATGCGATGAGTCGTCGATTCCGTCGGCATCGCTTTGGGCTGCAGTGCCGGCGTATGCATCACAAGTGCCGTCGCCAAAGGCATCACTTGCGCTGATGCGTCGCGCCTGCGAAATGATCGGCACACCTGCACCACTCGCCACTGTCATGAATTTGATCGAACGCTACGAGGAACAAATCGATTCTCTAGTCAAGGATGATGACGATCTAGTCGCCTATGTCGAGCGACTTGAGACGATGACCGACAACGGCATGAGTTTGGACGACGAAGTAGATGAGAATCAACTGCAATTCGATTTCGCAGGCGACTCGGATGAGCCAGCCGACCCTAGCAATTTAATGGATGAGGTTGAGCAGTTTTTGCGAGAGCAAAACGACAACTAACTAAGTCGTAAGTTTGGCGACTTAGTAATCTTCCATTCCGCCACCTGGCATTGCTGGCGCGCTATCTTCTGGCTTGTCAGCGATGACAGCCTCTGTTGTCAAGAACAATGCAGCAATTGACGCCGCGTTCTGCAACGCCGAGCGCGTCACTTTCGCAGCGTCGATGACGCCAAGTTTGACCAAGTCGGTG
>JAQCDY010000133.1 GCA_027729785.1 Actinomycetota bacterium
CCCTGATGTCGATGTACTCAAATCGGTGTCGCTAAAGATTGCACCAGGCGAAACAGTTGCAATCGTCGGGGCAAGCGGCAGCGGCAAAACAACTCTGGCAATGTTGCTCGCTCGCCTCTACGACGTCACTTCGGGCACCGTGCGCATCGACTCTAAAGATGTGCGTGATCTCACATCTAGTTCGCTGCGCGCTGCGATTGGCGTTGTTTCACAAGATTCACATATGTTTCACGAGTCGGTCAAATCGAATTTGTTATATGCCCGCCCAGATGCGACGCAACACCAAATCGTTGCTGCATGCCAGGCTGCAAAAATTCACGATGTTATTGCTGCACTACCTGACGGCTACGAAACGATCGTCGGCGAGCGCGGCTTTCGACTCTCGGGCGGCGAGAAACAACGCCTGGCGATTGCACGATTGTTGCTCAAGAACCCGGCAGTGATGATCCTTGATGAAGCAACAAGTCATCTCGACAACGAGGGCGAAGTTCTCGTACAAAATGCACTCGACGCAGCGATGAAAAACCGCACTTCGCTGGTTATCGCCCATCGCCTTTCAACAATCCGCGACGCTGATCGCATCGTCGTGCTCGACAATGGCACGATCATCGAACAGGGCACTCACGAGCAGCTAATAGAAAATAACTCGCATTATGCAGCCCAAGTTCGCGCGGGCGAAACCTTCGACGCCAATTCCTCGCAATGATTAGATCGCCGTATATATTTAAACGACCATGAAAATTGCACGCCAAAAGCCAATATTAATCGCTCTGCTTCTGTTGGCAACACCCTTACTAGCAAATATCAACATTGCCAGCTTGGGTGCGAGTGCCAAAACAAATTCAACCGTCACTATCGGCTTCACACTTGAACCAGTGAGTCTCGACATTAGTGGCGTCGCAGGTCAAGCAATTCCTCAGGTGCTTTTAAATAATGTTTATGAAGGTCTGGTCAAAGTCGAAAACAGCGGCAAAATCGTGCCATCACTCGCAAAGTCATACAAGGCGTCTTCGGACGGTCTGACATATACGTTTAATCTGACTAAAGCAAAGTTCCACGATGGCTCTAATTTCCGCGCCGCAGATGTTGTCTGGAGTTTCAATCGGGTTCTTGATCCGAATTCGACAGCGGTATTACCGACCCAAAAACAACAGTTCGCAACCGTTGCCTCAGTCAAAGCGCCTAATGCAAGCACCGTTGTGTTTGCACTAAAGAATCGCGACAATGACTTCTTGTTCAACTTAACTCAGCGTGGCGGTGTGATCTTCAAATCAGGCAGCACAGAATTTGCAACAAAAGCAAACGGCACAGGACCATTCAAACTTGGCAAATGGAATCGCGGCAACAGCATCACCCTCGAACGCAACGACAATTATTACGGCAAAAAAGCCCTGTCGAAGAAGGTCGTGTTTCGCTACATTCTCGACGCAACAGCACTGAGTAACGCCATTTTGTCGGGTCAAATTGACATCATGTCAACAGTGCAAAAACCCGAACTACTTTCAATCTTCAAGAATCGCAAAGACTTGAAAGTTGTCAGTGGCACGACAAACGGCGAAGTCACTCTTGGCATGAACAACTCAAAGGCGCCACTCAATAACATCAAGGTTCGCCAGGCAATTCGCCAAGCCATCAATAAAAAAGCACTGATCAAAACTGCTTGGGCCGGATACGGACTCGAAATCGGCAGTTTTGTTCCGCCTACTGATCCATGGTTCGAAGACCTCTCGAAGAAATACCCATTCAATGTTCGAGCCGCCAAGAATCTCTTGAAGCAAGCCGGTTACCCGAATGGGTTTTCAATAGTGCTCGATGTTCCACCCGCGCCATACGCCGAAGCATCGCAAGAGTTCATCGCTGCGTCGCTTAAAACAATCGGCATCAATGTCTCGATTAAACCTGTCGCCTGGGGCGAGTGGCTAGATCGAATCTTTACCAAGGCCAACTACGACATGACGATCGTTGCCCATGTCGAGCGTGGTGACATGTCGATTTATGCGAACCCCAACTACTACTTCCGATACAACAACACCAAATATCAGGCGCTAATCAAAAAAGCCAGTTCAGCACGAACTGCCGCCGCGCAAACAGAGACGCTCAAGAAAGCAGCCCGTTTGCTGTCTGACGAATCAGCAAGCGATTGGCTGTTTTTGATTCCAAACTTGCAAGTTGCAAAGAAATCTGTTTCGGGCTTCCCAGAAAATTCGGTCGGCGACGCCTACTCAGTTGCGGCAATCACAAAAGGATAGATTGCTGCAAAACTTAGTCTGGTTTTTTGCTCGACGATTTACCCTATTAATAGGCTCACTTGTTACGGCGAGTGCTCTGGTGTTTTTTCTTCTGCGCACTCTGCCCGGTGATTTGGCATCTCTGAAACTTGGCGTTGATGCAAACCCTGAAGCCCTCACGCAAGTTCGTCAAGAATTCGGCTTGGATAAATCTCTGGTTGCGCAATATCTCGATTGGGTTGCCAACGCAGCGCAAGGTGACCTCGGCGTTTCAATGCTCACGGGCGCCGATATCTCACAAGAAATTCTCAACAAGGCCACTGTCACCCTGCCGTTGATCGGTCTCGCGTCGGTTCTCGCGATACTTTTTGCAGTTCCACTCGGCATGTACTCAGCATTAAATTTTCGCAATCGCAGAGGCATCGGTGTC
>JAQCDY010000027.1 GCA_027729785.1 Actinomycetota bacterium
CTCACGAGATCGTGTTGTGCTTTCAAAAGGTCACGCGGCTCTCGCTTGGTATTCAGCTTTAGAGCAAATAGATGTGATCACATTTGAGACTTTAAATACCTATATGTGCGATGGATCTCTTCTGGGAACACATCCCGATCCACAATTAGATGGAGTTGACTTTATGACTGGCTCGCTCGGTCAAGGGATTGGTTATGGCGTCGGTGCTGCTCTAGCGGGACATCTCGCGAAAGATCAGCGAAAATCTTTTGTTGTCTTGAGCGATTCTGAGCTAAATGAAGGGTCGACTTGGGAATCAGCAGCGCTTGCTGGTCAGTTGAAGCTTAAGAACTTGTTTGTATTTCTTGATTTAAATGGTCAGCAGGCACTCGGCAAAACGAGAGATATTCTGCCGACAAGTGTCGCTATCGGAAGCTGGGAAGAATTCGGCTGGAATGTCGCACGGGTCGATGGACACTCAACTGCTGAACTTCAACAGAGTCTAAAAACTCATGAGGTCTCTGGCACAGGGCCACTTTTAGTAGTTGCCGAAACTATTGCTGGTAAAGGTGTCAGTTTCATGGAGGGTGAAGTTAAGTGGCACTATATGCCGATGTCAGATCATGAATTTAGTGAAGCCATTGGGCAAGTGAACAAAAGGCTCAAAAAGCTTTTAGTAGATGTTGACCCCGCATGAGGCAGAAACTAATTGAAGAATTATGCACAGTCGCGCGAACCGATGATCGCATAGTTTTGTTAACCGCTGACCTTGGGTTTGGAGTGCTTGACAAATTCGCCGAGCAGTTTCCGGATCGATACTTCAATGTTGGCGTCGCTGAGCAGTCATTGATTGCTACCGCCACTGGTCTCGCTGAGGCTGGCTTCGTACCTTATTGTTATTCCATCGCGACATTCGCGTCACTCAGAGGACTTGAATTCATCAGAAACGGCCCAGTTGCGCATAGGTTGCCCGTTCGGATCATTGGAATTGGTCCTGGAATGGATTATGGGTTCGACGGTCTTAGCCACTTCGCAGTCGACGATGTTGGATCTCTGCGCTGTCAACCAGGATTGACAATTTGGACACCGTCGGACGAAGCAGATATTTCGTCCCAATTTAGATCTGTGAATGACTTATCTGGACCGGTTTATATGAGAATTCTAAAAAACGCAGTCCAATGTAATGCTGCTCGACTTACATCAGACTCTGACCCTGGGGCAAAGATTTCTATTCTCAGCCTCGGTGATGCACATTTGATCGGCGAGAAGATTCGTCTTAGAGTTGCCAAACTTACACCTGATGTTTCTCACCAAGCGGTCACCTTAATTGGTGAAGATACCGCAGACGAGATTCAACGGCATCTAGCAAAGTCAAAAATTTGTATTGTTACAGAAAGTCACTATGTAGTTGGAGGGCTATCAAGTTTGGTTGCCGAAGTAGTGGCGACTAATGGTTTGAATACTCTTGTTATACCTAGTGGCGTTACATCATTGCCGATTGGAAAACTAGGCAGTTCAACATATCTTACGAATCGTTTTATGACAGATTTAGATTCTGTATTGTCAAAAGTTCAATCTGAGTTGAGTTCGCAAGCAAGCGATCTATGAAGACGACAACACCAAACTTTTCGGCGGAGGCAATGAGTTTGCCCGGGCCGATATTCATCACTGGGGCGGGCGGCTTCGTTGGGGCGCATCTGTACAAAGCTTTAGTTGGAGTGCGAAGTGATGTATTTGGCACGACTCGCTCGGTTGATTCATGGCGGCTGAACGCACTGGGGGTGTCTAGTTCAATCCAAATTGATCTGACCGAAAAGGTTCAGTTACGAGCACTTTTGAACAGAATCCAGCCAAAAACTGTCTTTAATCTTGCAGCTTATGGTGCATATTCTCATCAGACTTTGGTTGATTTGACCTATGAAGTGAATATCGGGGTAGTCGAGACTTTGTCAGATTGGTGCGCCAAGAACGGTTCGATACTTATTCAGACAGGATCGTCATCAGAGTATGGCGCCAATTGTATGGCCCCACTTGAAATGGATAAAGCAGAACCCAACAGTCGTTATGCGGTGTCGAAACTTGCTGCAACGAACCTGATCGCGCATCTGGCTGTAAGTACGGGTCTAATCGCTGCTGTAGTGAGGCTGTATTCGGTCTATGGTCCGTTAGAAGACCCGACTCGACTCGTACCGACTTTGATGAGAGAAGGTCTAAACGGAGAACTACCTGAATTTGCATCGCAGGAGGTCACGCGTGATTTTGTATATATCGACGATGTTGTTGATGCGCTGATCAAAGTCGCAGCGTACCTTTCAAAGCATAATCGTTATGAGATCTTTAACGTGGCTACTGGAGTTGCAACGTCAATGACAGAAGTTGCAGACGTCACAAAATTTATATTCAAAATTGATAAAAGTCCGACTTTTGTTAGTAATTTTCGAAGTTGGGACTTGAACAATTGGTTTGGTAACGCCGAAAAGATCAAAAACCTCGTTGGCTGGAAGTACTCAGTCAAATTCGTCGATGGAATGAAAGAAATTATTGATTGGTATCGGCTAGAAAATCGCGCAGTTCTTTTAGACCGAGCACTAGTCACTGAATCTGGTGCGAATAAGTCGAAGAAGCTTTCAATAATTATTGCGTGCTATCGAGATGAACCAGCAATTTCTGAGATGCACGAACGACTTACGAGAGTTCTGTCTGAGTCAAATCTGAAGTATGAAATTATTTTTGTCAATGACTGTAGTCCTGATAATTCACTGGAAACTATACGGAAAATCTCTGAATCAGACTCGAATGTCATTGGCGTCAATCATGCCCGCAATTTTGGTTCCCAGGCAGCATTTGTGAGTGGCATGACAGTGGCGACCGGTGACGCATGTGTTCTGATGGATGGAGATCTCCAAGATCCACCTGAATTGATAACTGAATTTCTTAAGCGGTGGATAGATGGCTTTGATGTCGTCTATGGAGTTCGTGTGGCTCGCAAGGCACCATGGTTTATGCAAATTGCCTATAAGTTTTTCTATCGGATTCTTTCTGCCGTTTCGCCTTACTATGTGCCGAAAAACGCGGGTGATTTCTCATTGATTGATCGTTCGGTGATGAACTCGATGCTTGCGTTTCCAGAACGAGATATCTTCTTGCGCACATCGCGTGCATATTCAGGGCACAAGCAATGTGGAGTTGATTACATAAGGCCTGAGCGTCCGTATGGGATTTCAACGAACAATTTTTTTAAGAACATTGGATGGGCAGTCAAGGGCATTCTGTCGGTAAGTAAAAAGCCACTTACCTATATGAGCGTGGCTGGAGTATGTTTATTTGCGATAACGAGCATTGCACTACTGGTTCAGCTTCTTGTAAAAATTTTCTCCCCAGAAAGTGCTCCGCCAGGGGCGGTCACAATTGTTTTAATCAGCATGTTTTTTGGTTCAATTAATCTTCTCGGGATCTCAATAGTCGGAGAATATGTCGGTCGAGTTCTTGAAGAAGTGCGTGGCCGGCCAAGATTTATTGTTAAGTCTTCAATCAAAAACGGGATCGAGCAACTCAGTCCGAGAATAGATACAAGTGACCGATGATCAGGTCGTGTCCAGCATGTAATGGACTTGTTTCCAGACCTTTGAACATTTGATTCGACTAGATAATCGGTTTTGCAAGTGTTTTCAGCTCATCGGCTTAAGTCGTTGATTAGCGGTGCGGGTCTTGAGATTGTTTATTCGAAGCAGATAATTAATCGATATCCGCTCGGCTATTGGCTTCGGTTGATTCCGCTTCCACCAAGACTAAAGAAAGTTATAGAACGAAGTAGGCGCTCATGGATTTTAAGTTTCCCGATATCACCAATGGTCGGAAACCGCTTGGTTGTGGCAAAAAAACTAAATTAATTTACCCAAGATCATGTACTGATTTTATTGCATTGACGAATCCGTTGAAGAGATTTTGTTGGTCTGTTTCGGTGTCGGCATCGTCTTCTGGGTGCCATTGCACGCCGACAATCCATTTTGCCAAAGCATGTTCAACAGCCTCGATCGTTTGGTCTGGTGCACGACCAGTGACGACCAAGCCTGGCGCGAGCAGGTCAATTGCTTGGTGATGGCACGAGTGCGACTTTTTTGGTGAGTTTGTTTTCATCGCCCCAGCGATTTTGCTAGTTGGTTCAAGTTTGATTTCGTGATACGTGTTCCAGTGGCTTTCGCCGTCAGCGAGCACTTCAGCCAAATCTTGGTGCAGCGTGCCACCGAGGGCGACATTGAGAATTTGTATGCCACGACAAATCGCAAGAACTGGTTTGTCCAGTTTTACGGCGGCCTGCAAAATTGCGATTTCAAGATCGTCGTGTTCTGAGGCGATGCCGTAGACCTTTTTATTACGCGTATTCTGACCGTAACGACTCGGATCGATGTCGCCGCCGCCCTGAATAATTACACCGTCAAACCGCGCAACTATTTCTTCGGCCGATTCAATGCTCAATTCAAGTGGTGGAACTTGCAACGCCACTCCACCTGCGCGGGCGACAGCCTCGCTATAGCGACGACCAGTCGAAAACGAATCACCACGAACGCCTTTAGATTCAGTCGTCAATTTTCCGGGCAGCAAAATAATCGGAGTCACGACTAGTTGACCATTTCTGAAACTTCAAATCCGGCTGTCTTAACGATGGAGATGATTTCAGCAGTGTGGTCAGGGCCCCGCACTTCGAGCACAACCTGGACGCCGGTTTCACGCACACGCAAGTTGAGCCCTTCGCGAACATGGCTGACTTCGATGATGTTCGCCCCTGATTTGGCGACGACCGTCAGAAATTCGGCGAGCGCACCAGGTTGATCAGAAACGCGGGCAAACAACAGCGCGCGCCGACCAGCCTTTGTTTCGTGGCGACGAATCAAGTTGGGTATCAGACCCATGTCAACGTTGCCACCCGAGAGCACAATGCAAGTTGCGCCATTCTTGGCTGGCTTGACGCGCGAGGCGAGCAACGCTGAAACCCCGACTGCGCCACCACCCTCGACGTACATTTTTGCACGTTCAAGTAAAATCATCATTGCGTCGGCTACGCCGTCTTCGTCTACGTCCACGAGTTCATCCACCCAATTTTCGATCAGTGGGCGGGTAATTTCACCAGGTTGCTTGACTGCAATGCCGTCGGCAAGAGTTGGCACTGCACCAGTTGGGGCGTTGCCATAGATATAAGGTGCGCACGAAGAAATCTGCACGCCAACAATTTTGACTTCTGGTCGTTGTTGTTTAATCGCCAGAGCGGTGCCCGAAAGCAAACCACCACCGCCAAGCGGAATTATCACTTGGGCCAAGTTCTTGATGTCTTCAAGCAGTTCAAGACCGAGCGTGCCCTGACCTGCGACGACATCAACATCGTCATATGGATGACAAAACGCCATACCGGTTTCGAGTGCTCGTGATTTCGCCATGACTACGGCCGTATCGACGCTCTCACCTCCGTCGATAACGATTCCGCCGTAACTTTTGCAGGCAGCGATTTTAGATAGTGATGCACCTCGCGGAATAAAAATCTCGCACTTTACGCCGAAATGTTGAGCGGCAAACGCCAAGCCAGCGGCATGGTTGCCGGCGCTACCAGCCACGACACCATGTTTCTTGAGTTCGCCGAGACGATGCAACTTGTTGATTGCGCCGCGAATCTTAAATGCCCCTGTGCGCTGCAGGTTTTCTGCTTTCAAAATAATCTGGCCGCCAAATTGTTGGGACAAATATGCCGAGGGAGTAATCGGTGTGTGTTCGACTACGACGCGCCCGACTTCGCGTGCCGCGCGTATCGCGTCTAAATCGATCCCTAAATTTTTGCCCATAAGTGTTGCGTGTTAAAACTAGCGGTTAATTGAGCTTGATGATTGCGTATCAATCATCCGAGTAGTTCGATAGTGCCATATTTCTGCCATCTTAAGAATTGATTAGTTCTTTGCGCAGCATAAGTCAATACAACTTTTTGAGGAATACTGAGGTACTTTGATGAGTTGAGTACATCAGTTCGGCGTTCATACCGAATCAAGTCCAGGTGGAGATCAAGTTGATAAGTTTTAGGTGATGCGCGCGTTGTTGGTTGCCAATGCTGAAGATGCCGACCCCGGCTTTATCGGCCAACGATTTGTCGAACATGGTTTTATCGGCGAGCGATTCAAACAGCATGGCGGAGTGTTCGAACATTGCGAACGTGAAAATCCAGATCTGTGGCCATCTCTGGATGGTGCAGATCTGGTTGTTTTGCTGGGTAGTTGGTGGTCGGTTTATTGGCCAGATCTCGCCAAGAACGTGCGTGCCGAATGTGAATTGATTTTAGAAACACATCGGCGAGGCATACCGATGTTTGGCATTTGCTATGGCGCACAGATCATGGCCACGGCATTTGGTGGCTCGGCGCAACGCGCAGAGCATCACGAGATCGGTTGGCACGAAGTTTCTGCAGAGTCGCCCAATGAGGTGATTTCCGGTAAGTGGTTGCAGTGGCATTACGACACATTCACCGTGCCTGAGTCGCTCGAGGTTCTTGCCACGAGCCCCGCCGGGCCACAAGCGATTCGTGCTGGTCGTTCGTTTGCGACGCAGTTTCATCCTGAAGCAACTGAACAAATTGTGCAGAGGTGGGCGAGCGAATCTGGTCGTGAAGAACTGGCCAAAGTTGGTCTAAAAGCCAGCGAACTCATTGCCCAAACGACTAGAGAGGTCGTGCAAAGTGCCCCTGCGGCGGCACGTCTTGTGGATTGGTTCATGGAGTATTCAGCCAAGTAAAACCAAAGCGAGTGCAATCTTTCACAATCGCCCAATGTGCTTTGTAGTTAAACCAAGAACGCGTTCGCAGAGTAGTTTTACAGGGGTATGTCTACCTTTCTTCGGTCGTATTTAACTGTCGTTTGGTTTGGCTTGGCGGCAGTGGCGGTGGCCGGGTTGCTGTTGTGGATCGCATCGATCGTGCGCCCGAATCGCCCGAATCCCGACAAAATGTTGACATACGAAAGTGGTGTCGACCCGGTTGGTCACGGCTGGTCGCAGAGTCAAGTGCGCTATTACATATTCGCGCTTTTGTTTGTCGTGTTCGATGTTGAAGCAGTTTTTATCTTTCCGTGGGCGACCCAACTCGAGCGATATGGCGCGTTCGGTCTAGTTGAAATGGGTGCGTTCGTTTTTGTTTTGTTGCTCGGTTTGATTTATGCATGGCGCAAAGGTGTGTTGCGATGGGTTTAGTTGATCGTGGCCGATTGCCGAAGCCGCTAAGTTCACTTTTTAATTTGGGGCGCTCATATTCGCTGTGGGTTTACCAATGGGGTTTGGCTTGTTGTGCAATTGAAATGGGTGCGGCATTTGGTTCACCGCGTTACGACGTGATGCGTCTCGGTGTTATTCCGTTGCCAGCAAGTCCGCGTCAGGCTGACCTCGTCGTAATCTCGGGCACCGTCACCGACAAGATGGCGCCTGTGATTCGCCGCCTGTACGAGCAGATGCCTGAACCAAAATATGTAATCAGCATGGGCAGTTGCGCCAACTGTGGTGGCCCATATTGGGACAGTTACTCGGTAACCAAAGGTGTGGATCAAATTATTCCGGTTGATGTTTATGTGCCTGGTTGTCCGCCGCGACCTGAAGCGTTGCTTGAAGGCATCGTGTTATTGCAACAGCGAATCAAGAACGAAGACATGGGCGCGCGTTGGCGCGGCGAGGGAACAAAGTCAATGGACGCACCTGTAGATGCTGCCGAAATTGCCGAGCGCCGAGGTGAGACCGTTGTCGTCAAATAGCGAAATCACAACACCGGTCGTTGATACTGCTCGTGAAGAGTTGCTGGTGGCGATCAAGAGTTCGCTGGGTGATGCCGTTGTTGATTCGCATCTCAAACCTGGCGATGACATTTGGATACGTGTGCGCAATGATGCCTGGCAAACAAGTATAAAAAAACTTCGTGATATCAATTCATTCGATTATTTCTGTTTCTTGTCGGCGATTGACTGGATGCCGTCGCCATATGGTCGTGGCGAAGATGACCCCACAGAGCCGGCCCCGCAACGTGACATGACCATTCGCTCAGGGTATGCGGGTGGCGAAACTCGGATGCAAGTTTTTGTCCGCATCGTCAACTCGAAGACTCATATCGGTTTGAATGTCAAGGCAGATGTCGCGGACGCGACGCCGACAATTGATTCTTTGATTACGGTGTTCGCTGGGGCGAACTGGCACGAGCGCGAGGCACATGAAATGTTCGGCATTGAGTTTGCCGGACACCCAGATTTACGAAAGATGTATTTGCCGGTCGACTTTGAAGGGCATCCAATGCGCAAAGATTTTCCGTTGTTGGCGCGCATGGTCAAGCCGTGGCCAGGCATCGTGGATGTTGAGCCGTTGCCGGGCGGGGATGACTCGGGCGATTCAAGCGATGGTGATGCTTCGTGACAATGCTCGGTGATCGTCAGCAACTTTCATATATCGCCGCGCAGGCGGCAGACGCACGGCTGAATCTTGAGCTCGAGACCGAGGGCATGACGCTAAACATTGGACCACAACATCCGGCGACGCACGGAACTCTTCGGATTATCGCCCGTCTGGATGGCGAACAAGTTGTTTGGGCTGAACCCGCGTGCGGATACATGCACCGCGGTTACGAAAAACTCGCTGAAGTGCGAACATTTCCACAAGTTACGACCCTTGTCAATCGCATTGACTGGCTCGGAAGTTTTGCCAACGAAGTACCGTTCATCTTGGCCGCAGAAAAGTTGATGGGTGTTGAAGCACCAACCCGTGCGCAATACATTCGTACGATTTTGTTCGAACTTTCACGCATCGCCAACGTCTCGTTATTTTTGGGTGATCTTGGCGTGCAACTCGGAGCAATTACGCCGGTGTTTCTAGCATTTCGTGATCGTGAATATGTTTTGAATCTGATCGAGTCGGCAACTGGTGGTCGCTTTCATCCGAACTTTGACCGCATCGGTGGATTAAAAGATGATTTACCCGCTGGATGGATCGACGAAACTCGTGCTGTGATGAAAAAACTTCGCGGTTTCTGTGATCAGATCGAAGATTTGCTGTTTGGCAACGAAATCTTTCAGTCCCGAACTCGGGGCATCGGTGTGATTCCGCGAGATGTTGCTCTGCAGTACGGTCTTTCTGGCGCCAACTTGCGAGCCAGCGGCGTGGATTGGGACTTGCGTCGCGATCAGTCGTTGCCGATGATGTGGAACAAGGCCGATTGGAAAGTTTGGACGCATCCTGACGGCGACAGTTTCGCGCGATGCTGGATTCGTCTGCAAGAAACTCGTGAGTCGACAAAAATTGTCGACCAGCTCTTGGGTTCGATACCAGCTGGGCCGGTCATGGCCAAAGTGCCGAAGATCATCAAAGTTCCAGAAGGTGAGGCCTGGGTTTCAACGGAGAACCCACTCGGCGAAATGGGCTACTACGTAGTTTCGCGTGGCGACCTTGGACCGTTCAGGGTCAAGATTCGTTCGGCAAGTTTCAACAATATTTCAATTACACCGTGGTTGTTGCGCGGCGTGTATGTGCCGGACATCGTGACAATTTTGGCTTCTCTTTATTTCATTCTTGGAGACATTGATAGATGAGCCCGTTGCTCGCTGAGATTCCATATTGGGGAGAATCATTGTTTCGGGTGTTGGGCGGGCTTGTTGCCGTGCTACTGCCGGCAGGAACGATCGTTTATGTGTTTTTGTTCAAGATGATGTCGTTTATGCAGAGTCGACTTGGTCCGATGGAAGCCGGTCCTTACGGCTCGATGCAACTTTTCGCCGAGGTTGGAAAGTGGTTGCAGAAAGAAGACATTGTGCCCGAGCGTGCCGACGCACGAATTTTCAAGATGGCGCCGATAATTGTTTTGCTCAGCACTTTCTTGCTCGTCGTGGTTGTGCCGTTTGGCCCAGATGCTTTGTTCACCGATTTGGAAACAGGCATCTTTTATGCGCTTGCGGTTTCTTCGATCTCTGTTCTCGGAATTTTGATCGCCGGTTGGTCGAGTGCGAATAAATATTCACTATTGGGTGGTTTGCGTGCAGCCGGTCAATTGATCGCCTACGAGTTGCCGATGGTTCTGGCCGTTATAGGTGTTGTGATTCAAGCGGGCACGATGAATCTGCAAAAGATCGTTGTTGCGCAAAACTCTGGGTCGATGTTCGGCATTGATGCTGTTGGTCATCCATACCTAATCAGTCAGTTCGTCGGCTTCGTAATTTTTATGATCGCGATTCAAGCCGAATTGACCCAGGCTCCGTTTGACATGCCGATCGCAGAAAGCGAGCTCGTCTCTGGCTACATGACCGAGTATTCAGGTTTTCGCTTCTTGATTTTCTTTATCGGCGAATTCGCCACCGCGGGTGTGTTTGCGATGATCGCATCTGTGTTGTTCCTCGGGGGTTGGGGCGTGCCGTTCTCGTGGTTCGGTTGGACATCAATAGATGAAGTCGACAACTGGATGAATTTCGCCGGACCATTGATTATGTTTACCAAGATGATGCTGATCGTGTTCATCATCATGTGGATTCGATTTAGTTATCCGCGTCTTCGTGAAGACCAGTTGCAGCGCTTTGCTTGGAAGGGCCTGATTCCAGTCGCTTTGGCCAACATCATGGTTACCTCGATATTAAAGGTGGTGTTCTAGTGCCGAAAGTGCCTGGGTTAGTAAAAGGTCTCGGCGTAACGCTCGGTACTTTGTTCAATACAGCGACAAAGGGGGCGAACACCGTTCAGTATCCGCATGAGAAAGAAACTCCACCGATTCGCTCGCGTGGTGTGATCGCGTTGCATCAAGACAACTGCACCTCATGTATGTTGTGTTCACGATCGTGCCCCGATTGGTGCATTTACATCGAAGCGCACAAAGAACTTGCACCGCCGCGCCGCGAAGGTGGTAAGCCGCGTCAAGTCAACCTGCTGGATCGTTTCGACATCGACTACGCGTTGTGCATGTACTGCGGCATCTGCGTCGAGGTTTGTCCGTTTGATGCTCTTTTCTGGAGCCCAGAATATGAATACTCTGAGCCCAACATTGCCGATTTGCTGCACGACAAAACGAAACTCAGTGAGTGGATGGAAACCGTCCCCGAAGCTCCGGCTCTCGAGACCGGCGCCGACAAGAAGAAGAAATAATAGAAGGATCGGCGCAGTCGTGATTGCACAAAATATAGGTTTTTGGATAATCGCAGTGCTGATGATCGTTGCTGCTTTGCGAGTGGTGACGACCAACAATGTTGTGCACGCCGCACTTTGGCTGGTCGTGGTTTTGGCCGGTGCTGCTGGTCAGTACATCTTGTTGGCTGCCGAGTTCGTCGCGATCACTCAGGTACTCGTATATATAGGCGCGGTGATGGTGCTGTTTCTTTTCGGAACGATGCTGACTCGCGCGCGTATCGGAGCCGAATCAGATCTCAACAACTCATATAAAAAACTCGGCATACCGGTCGGTCTGATAATGCTTGTTGCGATGGGTCTTGCCCTGACCAGATCGTTTGGCGCCGAGAAATTACCTGACTCAGCCAAAGTCGTTTCGACTCAAGAAGTCTCGGATCAGATTTTCGGCCCTTACTTGCTGCCATTTTGGGCGCTTTCGTTCGTGTTGCTGGCGGCAGTTGTCGGTGCAATAGTTCTGGCAAGAAAGGACTGATCTGATGTACGTCAATCAGTTCTTGTTCTTGGCTTCCGTGCTGTTTTGCATCGGTGTCTACGGCGTGATCGCACGCAAAAATGCAGTCTTGATTTTGATGTCGATCGAGTTGATTTTGAATTCGGTGAATATCAACCTGCTGACATTCGCGCTGCGCAATGGTTCAGCCGATGGCCACACTTTTGCGCTTTACATCATCGCGGTCGCGGCCGCCGAAGTGGGTGTCGGTCTTGGTCTGGTCTTGCTCGTTTATCGAAACAAGAAAACGATTTCGGTTGACGACTTGTCGGAGATGCGCGGATGAGCTTGTTCGCCAAAGAATCCGAAGTCCTCGCACCACTGGCAACTGGCTGGTTTCTTGAGCACGCTTGGCTGATTCCGGTTGTGCCGGCGATTGCTTTCGCCTTGATTATTTTGATCGGCAAGCGTCTGCCGATGAAAGGCAGTGAACTTGGTGTTTTGTCGATGGTCGCCTCGCTCGTGTTGTCGGCTGGCGCCGCATATCAGTGGATTCAGCGCGTCAATAGTGCGGCAGAAGAACAATTTGTAACTCCGGTCATCAAGTCGTGGTCGTGGTGGCAGAGTGGCGGTCTTGATTTTGGCATCGGCCAGCACATTGACGGTCTTTCGATCGTCGTGCTTTTTGTCGTTGCATTTATCTCGACGCTTGTCCAGATTTATTCGCTCGAATATTTGCGCGGCGATCGTCGCTACACGCACTTTTTCGCGGCACTGACTTTGTTCTCAGGTGGCATGTTGGCGATGGTGTTGGCCGACAACATGATTTTGTTTTTGCTCGGCTGGGAAATCATGGGTTTGTGCAGCTTCTTGTTAATTGGTCACTGGTGGGAAGAAGACGCCAACAGTCGTGCGGCGCTCAAAGCGTTTTTTACAGTTCGCGTCGGCGACATTGGTCTCTTGGTCGGCATCAGCATGCTTTATTTTTCTGCCAACGAATGGACCCAAGAAAATTTAGGAGTGTCTGGGTTTTCAATTCGTGGTATTTCGGCGTGGGCTTTATCGGGTGAACCAAACAGCACTGTGATCATGATTGCGGCGATTGCGTTGTTTATCGCCAGCATCGGCAAGAGCGGTCAGTTTCCGCTACACACTTGGTTGCCGGATGCAATGGCTGGTCCAACCCCGGTAAGTTCTCTGTTGCACTCGTCGACGATGGTTGTCGCGGGTGTGTTCTTGGTGGCGCGGTTGTATCCAGTTTTCTTTGTCGGGCTCGACATTCTTGGCAGCGGTGGCAACCTGATAATGATCATCGGTGGCATCACGATTGTCATTTCGGCGGCGCTTGCCTTCGTGCAAAACGACATCAAGCGTGTGCTTGCTTACTCGACGGTCTCGCAGTTGGGATACATGATGCTCGGTCTCGGAGCCGGAGCATGGCTACCGGCTGTATTCCATATTTTTACCCACGCATTTTTTAAAGCCTGTTTGTTCTTGGGTGCCGGTTCAATCAGCCACAGTGCATCGCATCACTCGTTCGACATGAAGCGTGATATGGGTGGTTTACGCAAAGTCATGCCAATTACGTTTTCGACCTGGATTATTTCGACCCTTGCCCTGTGCGGCGTGTTTCCGTTCTCGGGCTTTTTCTCGAAAGATGAAATCATCGACAATGTCGGAAACAACGGTTACAACACGTTCATGATCATTGGTCTTTTGGGTGCGTTCATGACTGCGGCATATATGACGCGCGCGACATATCTGACTTTCTTTGGTGAACCGCGTGGCGCCTCTGCTGGCGATTCAAGTCATGCAGCGCATGATGTACATGCAACACCTGATGCGCACGCGACTCATGACTCGCACGGCCCGCACGAATCAGGTCTGTTGATCACTGTGCCGCTGATGATTTTGTCGGTGCTGGCACTCGGCTCAGGCTTTTTGAACGCCACACCATTTGGCGAGAGTTGGGAGCGAATGAAACTTTGGGTTGAGCCACGCGCGGTTGAAGTTGTTGACGCCACGTACTCTGGTGGACCTGGCGAATCACTAATCGTTAACTTGCCAAGCGCTGAAGAATCGCACTCAAAATCTGTGTGTGGTTCAGCCACACCAGAAACGGGGGTTTGCTTTGCACCGCAGCTGCAACATGCCAAGTTCAAGTGGTCAAAGGCGATGATCTCGATGGTCATCGTATTTTTGGGCATCGCAATTTCATGGATATTGAGCGTGCTTTTGTTCACCAGGCGCGACCCACGCCTTGTTGGTTTGACTCAGCGAGTCAAAGTGCTCGGTCTCGGGCATAACTTTTTGGTCAACAAATATTATCTGGATCATCTCTACGAAAAAGTAATCGTGCACAGCATCGCTCATCCAATATCGCGCGCGGCATATTGGTTCAACCAAAATATTTTGGACGGTATTTTGCATGGTTTTGCCAAGTCGACGCGAACAATTTCAGACTGGGTCTACAAGAACGTCGACCAAAGAGTCGTCGACTCGACCGTGAACAACTCGGCAACTTTCACCAAGTCCGTCGGCACCGCAGCACAACCAACCCAGTCGGGCAAGGTCAGCCAGTATGGCGCATTGTTGTTTAGCGCAGCAGCAATCGCCGCACTCGTCCTCGTAATCATCAATACATGAACATTCGTAGAAAAGGGAGATAATTAATCATGAACATGCTGCAGGAGAATAACTGGTTGCTGAGTGTTGGCACGTTCCTGCCGATGCTCGGCGTCGTCGTGCTGATGTTGATGCCAAAGGCTCAAGACCAAGCTGTCAAAAATGTTGCGTTAATCACCTCAATCGCGACCCTTGCCGTGGGTATATACACAGCATTTAAATTCGATTTTGATCAGGCTGAAAAATTGCAGTTTGTCGCCGACGCCCAGTGGATTTCGGTGATCAAGAGCTCGTATTTGATCGGTGTAGATGGCATCAGTCTTCCGCTTTATTTGTTGAGCATGATCATAACTTTGCTCGTCGTGATTTATTCGCTTGATCATGTGCCGAACCCAGGCAAACCCAAGGCGTTTTTCGCATTGCTGCTCGTATTGCAGACCGGCATGGCCGGAACATTCATCGCCCAAGATTTGATCTTGTTCTTCGTTTTCTTCGAACTCGTGCTGTTGCCGATGTTCTTCTTGATCGGCGTGTGGGGTGGCGAGCAGCGTCAATATGCATCGATCAAATTCTTCCTTTACACAATGTTTGGTTCAGCATTGATGCTGGTGGCATTCTTGGCGTTGTTCTTTAAAACTGGTGCCGAGAGTTTCAGCATTCCGTATCTGATTGAAAATGGCGGGAGTATCGCCAAAAATGTTCAGATCTGGATCTTCGCCGGAATGTTCGTCGGGTTCGCGGTGAAAGTGCCAATGTTTCCATTTCA
>JAQCDY010000134.1 GCA_027729785.1 Actinomycetota bacterium
TCAAAGCGGCTAAGTTTTTGGTTATGAGCGACATTGAGTTAAAGATTTCGGGCATGACCTGTCAGAACTGCGTTCGCCATGTGAAAGAAGCCATCTCCGAGGTATCTGGCATCAAGTCAGTCGAGGTTTCACTTGAAACTGCAACTGCAAAAATCTCAAGTGACACAGCACCTGATCTCAACGCATTAACAACGGCGATTCAAGCCGCGGGCTACAGCATTAGCAATACGTAGACGTTCAAAAAGATTTATTCGACGCGCATGCCGGAGATTGCACGTGCAATCACCAGCTGCTGAATCTCTGAGGTGCCCTCGAAGATCGTGTGAATTTTCGCGTCGCGGTGCCAGCGTTCGACCGGGTATTCGCGCGTGTAGCCGTAGCCACCCAAAATTTGAATCGCGTCTTCGGTGACCTTTACCGACATCTCTGACGCGTAGTACTTGCTTTGCGAACCTTCAGCATTTTTGAACCCGCCATTTTTTGCCAGCCACGAGGCTCGCCAAATGAGCAAGCGAGCGGCATCAATCTCAGTGATCATGTTGGCGAGTTTGAAAGCAATCGCTTGATGCATGATGATCGGCTTGCCGAATGCCTTGCGATCTTTGGCGTATTCAAGTGCAAACTCATATGCGGCACGCGCAATACCAAGTGCTTGTGCGCCAACGGCTGGCCGTGTTGCTTCGAATGTTGCCATCGCCGGTTGTTTGCCGCTCGAAGTGCCTTCGCGATAGCGCGCAAGTTTGGCATCAAGTTTTTCTTTGCCACCCAACAAGCATCGACCAGGCACGCGAACATCTTCAAGCACAACTTCGGCAGTATGACTGGCACGAATGCCGTGCTTCAAATATTTCTGACCCTGACTCAAGCCTTTTGTCTTTGGTGGCACGATGAAACTTGCTTGACCGCGACCTTTAAGTTCTGGATCTACGGCGGCGACTACAACGTGAACATCAGCGATACCACCGTTGGTGATCCATGCTTTGGTGCCGTTCAAGACCCACTCATCGTTGGCTTCGTCATATACGGCGCGCGTGCGCAAATTTGAAACGTCGCTACCTGCGTCAGGCTCGCTCACGCAGAACGCTCCGAGTTTTACGTCGTCGGCCGTGCCATAACACTGCGGCACCCACTCGATCATTTGTTCTGGTGTGCCGTTGCCGGCGATACCTGCCGCGGCGAGACCCGAACCCATGATCGCCATGCCGATACCCGCGTCGCCCCAAAAGATTTCTTCAATCCCGACAACCATTGTCAAACCTGTTGGGTCAGCCATTGCGTTCATGATGAAATCAATGCCATAGAGACCGATCTTGGCGGCTTCTTGCACAACTGGCCACGGAAACTCTTCGCGTTCATCCCACTCGTGGGCGGCGGGTCGAATCACATCTACTGCGAATTCGTGAATCCAGTTTTTGATTTGAAGTTGATCGTCGTTGAGCGAGAGTGAGAATTCAGCCATGACTATAAGTTATCCGAGGTATAGCCCCAACTTTAGGGTCGAAAGCACTGCCCCGACGTGACAACGGTCAGGCACGGCGCAGGGTCGTGCCGGCTTTGGTGGTTTCGACGAGATAGCCAAGTGCTTGCAGTTCAGCGCGCAACGCGTCGGCTGCGGCGAAATCTTTTGCCGCGCGGGCTGCGTCGAGTGCCGTAGCAAGTGCCTGAGCATCGGCGTCAATTTCTTTGGCGACATCGAGTTGCAAACCGACTGCGACGCACATTTCACGCACGGCCGACGCGACACTCGCGGCGGTCTGTGTTTCGCCTGCGTCAACGGCGACATTGGCGCGACGCACAGCATCAAACAACACGCCCATCGCCACGGGTGTATTCAAATCGTCGTTCATCGCCGCACGAAATGCGTCGAGAGTTACAGCGTCTGGCGTTGCACTCAGCGAACTCGTGCGTGCGGCAAACGAGTCGATGCCAGCCAATGCATTGACGGAAGCATCAATGTTGTCGAGACCAACTTTTACGGGCGAACGATAATGGGTTTGCAACAACAACATGCGATACGCGCGAGCGTCATAACGATCTAGCAAATCAGGCAGGTTAGTGACGTTGCCCAAACTCTTGGACATTTTTTCGCCTTCGGTGTCGACAACGAAACCGTTGTGCATCCAATGATGGGCGAAGTCTTTGCCGAGCGCAACGGCTTGTGCGCGTTCGTTTTCATGATGCGGAAATCGCAAGTCGGCGCCGCCGCAATGCAGATCGAAGCCTTCACCGAGCAATTCAAGACTCATCACGACGCACTCGCTGTGCCAACCTGGCCGACCTTCGCCCCATGGCGACGACCATGCTGGCTCGCCTAGTTTCGAAAACTTCCACAACACGAAATCTGCGGGGTGTCTCTTTTGATCGGCGCCAAACACATTGCGATCGCCGCCGCCCGCCAACATGTCATCGATATTTTGGTGCGCGAGCAGACCATAATCGGCGACGACGCTCGTACTCATATAAATGCCGTCGTCGGTGCGATATGCCGCGTCTTTGGCCACAAGTTCGGCAATCAGCCCAACTATCTGATCCACATATTCGGTTGCGCGCGGCACATCGGTCGGCCGCAGCACACCTAGTCGGGCCATCGATTTGAACCACACATCCTCACACTTTTGGGCAATGTCAAGCCATGCACGATTTTCGCG
>JAQCDY010000135.1 GCA_027729785.1 Actinomycetota bacterium
CTTTGGCCGTGGCGACATTCGTTGAAGTTGAAATTGCCGACGCGCTTGGCCCAGATTTGGTTGCCACCGGCGCAAGTCATGAGGCAAGTCGTGATGCGCGAGAATTGGCCGAAGATGCCAGTTGACCCGAACGCCCTTGCGACATGGGCGAATGCCGTAACGGTTTCGCGCGTTTTGGTTTCGCCACTTTTGTTCATAGTCGTACCCGACGACAATGCCGGCTCGTGGCTCGCAGCATGGTTGTGGTTTGGTTTGTGCGTCAGCGACGTACTTGACGGTTATTTGGCCCGCCGTCACGGCGCGACCAAGAGCGGAGCATTCTTGGACCCGCTTGCCGACAAAGTCTTGGTGCTCGGTGCAATGTTCACCCTCGTCAGTCGTGAAATGTTTTGGATTTTGCCAGTTGTGATTATTGCCGTGCGCGAAGTTGTTGTCAGCGTCTATCGAGTCATCGTTAGCGCGAAAGGTGTGACGGTGCCGGCCAGCCGTTTGGCAAAAATCAAAACTCTTAGCCAGCAAGTTTCAATTGGTTTTGCGTTGGCGCCGTTTAGCGCGGTCGACATGACGTATACGTGGCTGACGACTCTTTGGCTGGCAGTTGTGTTGACGATAGTTAGCGGACTGCAATATGCCGTGCGCGCGTTGCGTCCCGCGTTTAATTTGCGTCGGGCGGCCAAATAATGCGGTGCAGTGTTGTTGCTGTCGGTACTGAACTTTTATTGGGTCAAATAGTCGACACGAATTCTTCGTGGCTAGGCGAGCAACTTGCAGCGGCCGGGATTGATTCGTTGTTTCAAGTCAAAGTCGGTGACAATCTTGCGCGCATTGTCGCAACATTGCGCGCAACTCTGGCAGAAGCAGATGCAATCATAATTTGTGGCGGTCTTGGGCCAACTCACGACGACATAACCCGCGAGGCAATTGCCCAAATCATGGATGTCGAGCTTGAAATGAATGACGAAGTTGCGTTGGTGATCGAGCAGATGTTTACGGCTCGTGGTCGTCGCATGCCAGAAAATAATTTGCGTCAAGCAATGGTGCCACGCGGTGCAAAAATTATCGAGCAACGCCGAGGTACTGCGCCCGGTCTGATTTGTCCTGTTGGCGAAAAAGTGATGTATGCCGTGCCTGGTGTGCCCTTCGAATTGTTCGAAATGTTCGAGCGCGCGATTTTGCCTGATCTGCTGGCTCGTAGCGGCGAAGCCTCAGTGATCAAAAGTCGTGTGTTGCGAACTTGGGGCGATAGCGAGAGCGGGCTCAATGAACGACTAATCAGTGTGATCAACGAACTTGAACAAGTTGGTAACCCGACCTTGGCTTTTTTGGCCAGCGGCTGGGAAGGCATAAAAGTCAGGTTGACAGCCAAAGCCAATACCGATCAGCAAGCCGTTGACTTGCTCGATGTTTGGGACGCCAAAGTGCGTGCGCAAGTCGGCGACCTTGTGTTTGGTGTCGATGAGCAAAATATGGAGGTGGTTGTTTTGAAACTGCTACGCGACAAGAAGCTCACTTTGGGTGTTGCCGAGTCGGTGACTGGCGGTCTTGTTGCCGGTCGGTTGACGGCAGTTGTCGGCGCAAGCGATGTTTTTCGTGGCGGCATAATTAGTTACGCCAGCGATATTAAATTCGATCTGTTGAGCGTGACTCACGGGCCAGTCGTGAGCGAGGCCGCGGCAAAAGAAATGGCGATTGGTGCGCGCAAAATTTTGGGCAGCGACATTGGTTTGGCACTAACTGGTGTCGCGGGACCGACAGAACAAGACGGCGTGAAAGTTGGCACGCTGTGCGTTGGTGTTGCATTGTCAAACGATGATGTGCGTGCAACAACATTTAGTTTGCCGTTTGGGCGAGAACAAATGCGTCAGTTCTCGGTTATCAGTTCGTTAAACTTTTTGCGCCAATCGTTGATTTAAATTTCAATCTGAATTAACTATTTAACTAATTGTAATCACGTTGAATTCAAGGCTTTTGCTGTTTAACGGCACGGTAGACTGATGTTGTAGTTACACCCGAGTAACGACAAGAAAAGCAATCAGGTTTTTGTGGCAAACATTCTCATCATTGGTGCTGGTGGGGTGGGTGGCGGTATGGCCTCAATTGCCGAAACCAGAAGTTTCTTCGACTCTTTCGTGCTGGCTGACATCAACTCGGGTCGGGGCGACGAGATCATCGCCAAACTCGAACAGCCTGGTCGCTTCTCATCGGCGCAGGTTGACGCCCGAAGTAAATCAGCAATTGTCGCCCTGGCGCAGCGTGTAAAAGCCGACGTGATCGTCAATGCCTGCGACCCGCGTTTAAACGAACCGATATTCGAAGCGGCGTTCGAAGCAGGCTGTACATATTTGGATATGGCGATGAACTTGAGCAAGCCGCATCCGACGAATCCTTATGAAGAGGTGGGCGAGCATCTTGGCAAAGATCAAATTTCAGCGGATGATCGTTGGAAGGAAAAAGGTTTGCTTGCTTTGGTCGGCATGGGCGTCGAGCCCGGATTGAGCAATGTGTTCGCGCGCTATGCATCAGATCACTTGTTTGACACGATCGACGAAATTGGCGTTCGTGATGGTTCAAACTTGTCGATTGACGGCTTGGATTTTGCGCCAACTTTTTCTATTTGGACGACGAT
>JAQCDY010000136.1 GCA_027729785.1 Actinomycetota bacterium
CACTCAGATAGCCTGCGAAATCCAAGCAGTTAGCGCTGTTCGGGCGATTTGGAGGGGTGCGAGAGCGGCCGAATCGGCACGCTTGGAAAGCGTGTGAGGCGCAAGTCTCCGTGGGTTCGAATCCCACCCCCTCCGCCATGATTACTGATCAAGAAGCTATGACTTTCGCGCTAGCCGAAGCGCGCAACGCGCTCGCGCACGACGACGTGCCCGTTGGCGCGATCGTCATTCATAACGACACGATTATTGCTTCGCGTCACAACGAACGCGAACTGCGCAACGATCCAACTGCGCATGCAGAAATTTTGGCATTGCGCGATGCAGCAAATCTGTTGGGACGCTGGCGCCTTGAGCAGTGCACACTCGTGGTAACTCTTGAGCCGTGCACGATGTGCGCTGGCGCACTGGTCAACTCGCGCATCAGCAAAGTTGTTTTCGGTGCGGCAGATCTTAAGGCCGGCGCATTTGGAAGTCTGTACAACATTGCAACTGATCCACGATTAAGTCATAATCCAGAGGTTGTGCATGGCGTGATGGCGAGCGAGTGTGCGGCGATACTCAGTGACTTGTTTAAAAACTTGCGTGAAACAAAAACTAATTAGTGCCCGGCGGTAGCCTTAAAGATGGAAGGGTGCCAGAGCGGACGAATGGAACGGTCTCGAACACCGTCGTGGGTTTAGGCCTACCGTGGGTTCAAATCCCACCCCTTCCGCCATTTTGAAATCGAAATTTCTAGTTGCGTCTAATCTGAAGAAGTAATGAAGATTTCGGCCAGTGATGTTCGCCAAGATTTGCTGGTGGCGCACGAGCAAGCAATTGGGGCGCTGTCTGAGCCAGGCACTTGGTGGTCTGGGGCGCAAAGAACCGAGTTGGCACGCACCGCATCGCTGGCGATCAATGAACTTGAACCGACTCCGCCATGGGTCGCGATTTCAACAGTTGTCGGAAAGTTGCCCCAAGATTTGACCGCACCAAAAATTGCGCACGATGCGATCTATCGAATTTCTCGTCACGCGGCGACGCTAACGCGCGAATGGTATGAAAAAATTGTTGCTGAAATCAACCCATTAGCTTTCATCGAACTGTGTGGCATTGCGTGCACCGTTGCACCAGTGACCGCTTTTCGTCGAGCGCTTGGTTTGCCGGCGTTTATATTTTCGCCAGCAAAATCGGGCAAACCCAGTCAAACAAAACCTGCAAACATTGTCGACGCGCAACTCAATTGGGTGCCGGTTGTTGGCCCGGCCGACAATGAAGCGGCAGTTGTGCAGGCGTTTACCGCGGTGCCAGACACCAATCGAGTGATTTGGGCAATGGCCGACGCGCAATATATTTCAGATAAAGAAATGATCGACCCACATTGGACTCGGGGCACACTTTCGCGCGTGCAAATTGAACTTGTCGCCACGCGAGTATCTCAACAGCGCGAGTGTTTTTATTGAACGACATCACATGCCAGCATGCTCAGTTGGAGCGGCAATGAACAAGGTGTTGAAATTGAATTAACAAGTGTGCGCGATGCAACTGGTGGCGCAAATGTAAAGTTTGCGCGCGAACTGCTCGACTTCGCCACTGCTGCGACTGAACTTGACAGCGGCGCATTAGTTAAGGCCCGCAACGCGTTGATTGCGAGCGCAGGTGTTGCAATAACTATCGACACGGCAGCCGTGATTGCAAATTTTGAAATGATGACCCGTCTCGCTGACTCAACTGGTGCACGAATGCCCGAAGAAGTTGTTGCCAACCGGCTATCTATCGCCACAACAATGGGTGTCGACCAAGCGATCTCACGCCGTTAAGTACGAATATTTATTACTAACAAACCTTGCCGACTGGCGGCGGTGCGAGATCAATCAAATATCCATCGACTGCATCGACGACGCACCTGTTTAATCCATAGCCAGTGTGTTGATCGGCGGAAACTGTCAAGAAGATTCCATCGGCTAATGCTTTTGCGGCATTGCGCGATGATTCAATCGGCGTTGCAGCGTCACCAGTTGTGCCGATTACAACGATCGGCCCAGCGCCTTTGCCAGTGATTTCTAGACGTTGCACCTGCGGCACAGGCCACAACGCACATGAATATCCGTATGCGAAACTTTCGCCAAACCGTTTGGCGGCTTTTGTAAACACCGGAATCTGTTCGTCAACTGCAGCGACACTTGTCGGCCCCGGGTCATCAAGACATGAAATCGCCAAGAAGGCCTCAAGTTCGTTGCCATATGTGCCATTCGGTTTGCGTTGGAAGTAACCGTCGTAAAGCCTCAGTAACCCAGCACCATCACCTTCGACTGCGTCGGCCAAAGCACGTTCAAGTGCTGGCCACAACGCATCTGAATACATTGATTGTGCAAGCGCGGTATACATCACGCCCTGCGTGACTGGCGTGCGATCGGCGGTAACTATGATCGGCGATTTGTCTATTTCAATGAGCAGTTCGTCGAGCGCAGCCGCAGAGTTGCCGTTGCTATGAAATGCACACGAAACGCGCTTCGAACATGCGGCAAGGAACGCATCAAGTTGTTTTTCAAAACCTTTTGCTTGAGCCAAACCTTGATCAAGCGAAGTTGCATTTGGATCAGAC
>JAQCDY010000137.1 GCA_027729785.1 Actinomycetota bacterium
TCGACACCGAGAGTGCCCGCAGCTTTCGGATACTCGCCTGCGGCTCGAGTGCGCAAACCCCAACGCGTGCGATACATCGCCCAAGTTAAAAGCGCTACAGCAGCAAATGAGAAGTAAACAAAAATTGTCTGAACAAAAAGAATTTGTCCGATAAATGGAATCTTCGACAACAGCGGCACAGAAATTGGCTTAACCGGCACAAGCGAGTTGTAGTCGGGGTTCGGCACCAAAACTCTGAAACTCAAAAACGAAGTGATGCCGAGTGCAAAAAAATTGATCGCAAAACCGACGATTACTTGATCTACGCGATATTTGATTGAAAACACGGCGAGTATCCATGCCAACAACATGCCCGTGAGTATCGCGATAATCGTGCCAAACCAAAGGTTCGTCAGCGACGCACCGACTGCGCCCATAAACGCACCGGCCAACAACATGCCTTCGATTGCAATGTTGATTACGCCACTGCGTTCGCACAAAATACCCGCGAGAGCACCCAGTGTTATCGGCACGCTGCGCGAAACAGTATCTTGCAACATGCCAACAAGGCTGAACGACTCGCCCGACGTTGCCCACGACAAGAAACTCATTACGAACATCGCAGTTGCAAGCGCCAAAACGATGTTTGAAACTTTGCCCAGCCCACGCCATAACTGCGCCGCACCTAGGCCGACAAAGACGATGCCGAAGATGTACGCAAATTGCTGCGCAGGCAATGTCAGCGAAAGACCACCTTCAGTCAGTCTGAAACCCGCATCACCCGGTCGGCGCGAAAAAATCACCAACGTGATTACAGCCAGACCTAGATATCCGTAACCGACGTTGCGAGCGCGCTTTTTTTGCTCTGCCGAAATCATCAACGCTTCACTCACCCGCCCCACCCCCTAAATGTTTGTCCTTGGCTTGTGACTTGCGACTTGACCCTGAACATCGCTTTAACCAAAAGTGGCGCAGCAACGAACATCACGATTAATGCGCGCAAAACAATAATTAGATCAACGGGCACATCGGTGTTTGCCTGCATCGATCGGCCACCTGCCTGCAACGCACCGAACAACACTGCTGCCACAAGTGTGCCAATCGGTGAAGACTGACCAAGTAGTGCGACAGCGATTGCATCAAAACCAATGTTGCCCGCCAAACTCGTTGATGCATAGCCGTATGTTCCGAGAACTTCGGTTGCACCCGCCATGCCGGCAAAGCCGCCCGCCAACAGCATCGCCACAACCGTCAAACTCCTTGACTTCATGCCGGCATATTTTGCAGCATCGCTGTTTAAACCAGTTGCTCTCAATTCAAAACCTAGTGTGGTGCGCTTCAACAAATACCAATACGCAAAAGTTGCCAATAGCGCGACAAAAAACCCGGCGTGAGCAACGAGATCAGACCGGCCATCTAAAAATCCGAACAGCCTTGGCAAGCGAGCTTCGTCAACGACCAGTTTTGAAATTGGATCGGGGCGACCTTCACGCTGAAAAGTTGTTGTCTTCAATAGCCACAACACCAAGAAACTTGCGATGCTGTTGAGCATGATCGTCGTAATAACTTCGTGCGCACCTGTGCGCGCCTTCAAAACACCGGCAATGCCACCATAAAGTGCGCCGCCAATTGCTCCTGCAATCACAGCCAGTGGCACCTGCAACCAGCCTGGGCCTGTCATCGTGAAGCCGACCCACAATGCAGTCATGCCACCTGCCAACATCTGACCAGTTGCGCCAATGTTGAATAATCCAGCTTTGAATGCCACTGAAACTGCAAGACCACTCAGCAACAACGGCGTCGTGCCGGTGATCGTGTTCGAAATTGAGCGCAAACCCCAGAACGAACCTTGGAACAAAGATTTATACGCAGTGAAAACTGTCGAAAATGCTTTGCCGAAGTCGCCCGACTTCAACGCGTCAATGTCGGTGACCACGATAATTATCGCTCCGACAAGCAGCGATGCCAGAAGTGCCAAAAATGTATAACGCAGCGACTTGATTAGCTCTTTCACGAGTTGACCCCAACCGCATTTTCGGGCCGCGAACCTGCCATATACAAGCCGACATCCATATGGCTAACTTTCTTTGGGTCAAGATCGGCAACTACCTTGCCGCGATACATCACCAAAATTCGATCAGACAATGCCATCACTTCATCTAGTTCGGTGCTGACAATCAAAATTGCCGTTCCAGAGTCGCGCTCTTTGACAATCTGCTCGTGAATATATTCGATACTGCCGACATCGATGCCGCGTGTCGGCTGCGCTGCCAGCACCAATCGGATATCCCGACTCAATTCGCGTGCAACGATAACTTTTTGCTGATTACCACCCGAGAGCGTTGACGCCAATTGATCAGGATCACTGGTTCGAATATCGTAACTTTGCACCAACTCTTTGGCTTTTTCTTTTGCTTTCGACCATTTCATTTTGAAACCACTGCAAAATTCAGAATCGTGATATCGAGTTAAAACAAGATTTTCAGTAATCGTCATACCGGTCACCAAACCTTGACGTTGACGATCTTCGGGCACATGACCCATGCCAAGTGTGTGCCGTTGTCGCGGTGAT
>JAQCDY010000138.1 GCA_027729785.1 Actinomycetota bacterium
GGGCAACTTTTTGCGCCTAACCGACAAAGTGCCTGCACTTACACACAAGTTGTTGGGTTCGCTTTCATTGCGCATTCGCGATCTGGACCGCGCGTATTTGGGCTAAAAAAACTAGTCTGAGTATCAGTCAAGAATCAGAGGTGCTCAAAAAGTATGACAACTGAAACTGCGGTGAAAAAACGTTTCAAGCCATATCAACTGTCGATTGCCTTTGGTGTTGGCATCGGAACTTTTACATTGATTTCTGGAATCGTGCCGCAACTGACAGGTTGGAAAAGCACCTCACTGATACATCGCGAAGTTTTTGGTGGCATACCGACGGCAATGGTCGTCGCGTTCTACACGGTGATCCCGATGATGTTGATCTGGGGATCGTTGCGTTTTGCCGATCGGGTGCGCAACTGGGAACGTGGCGCACCAGATAAACGAAAAACGACTCCGAAGAATGTCAAGCGTCGACTCGCCGACTATCGCTCAGGTGTTTATATGCGCACACTTCTGCGCGACAGCGCCGCCGGCTTGATGCACTCGATGATCTATTTCGGTTTCTTGGTACTACTTGGGGTTACAACAGTTTTAGAAATTGACCACCAGATGCCTGAAGCGCTGAAGTTTCTGCACGGCGATGTTTATCGGGGCTATGCACTCGTCGGCGATGTCGCTGGTGTTGTGTTCACGGCTGGTGTCGTGTGGGCAATTTTGCGACGATATGTGCAACGCCCATATCGAATTCGCATCAAAACAAAACCCGAACACGCACTAATTCTGGGAGTGTTGTTGGCGATTGGCGTCACTGGTTTTGGCGCCGAGATGTTTCGTATCGCCCAAGGCCAAGCCGCCGGTCTAAATCTTGACCACGAAAAGTGGAGCATCGTCGGTTACCCACTCGCACAACTCGTCAACGGAGCAAGCGCGTCAACATTGACAACTTGGCATCAGGGCTGGTGGGTCGCCCACGTTTTGACTTTCATCGTGTTCTTGGCGATTCTGCCGATCACGATGTTGCGCCACATGTTCACTTCGCCGCTCAATATGTATCTCAAAGATCGCGAACGCCCAAAGGGCGCGATGAAGGCGATGCCGAATCTCACCGAGACTTCGCTCGAGTCTTTCGGTGTGAATGTGATCGAAGATTTTACATGGAAGCAACTACTGGATCTTGACGCGTGCACGATGTGCGGTCGTTGCACCAGTGTCTGCCCAGCACATGCCACAGGCAAGCCGCTCGACCCGCGCGAAATTGTTCTCAAGAGTGGCGAAGTCATGGCGGCCACCGCGAGTCATGCGCCAGGCGGCAAAGTATCTGCGCCATTGAGCGCCGATAGCGAAATAAAAATCAACGCCAACTCGCTGTTTGAGCGCATCACCGCCGAAGAAATTTGGGCATGCACGAGTTGCAAGGCGTGCGATGAGATTTGCCCGGTAAACATCGAAATACTCGACAAAATTCTCGATATGCGTCGATATCTGTCACTCATGGAAAGCAACTTTCCGGCACAACTCGGCAACGCCTATCGCGCAATGGAGAACCAAGGCAACCCTTGGGGTATGAGCCAAACAGATCGTGGCGAATGGGCAAAAGATCTGGATGTCGAAATTCTCGACCCAGGTGCGCCACTCAAGAGCGAATATCTGTATTGGGTGGGTTGCGCCGGCAGTTTCGACGACAAGAACAAAAAAGTCACCCAATCCATGGCCAAGTTGCTCAAGCGAGCAGGCATTGATGTGGCGATTCTCGGCCCGAGCGAGATGTGCACGGGCGACAGTGCCCGACGCAGCGGCAACGAATATTTATTTCAGATGTTGGCGATGCCCAATGTCGAGATGCTCAACACAATGGGCGTGCGCAAAATCATCACACAATGCCCACACTGCTTCAACACACTCAAAAACGAATACCCGCAATTGGGTGGCAACTACGAAGTTATCCACCACTCGCAATTGCTCGAAGATTTGATCGAAGCTGGCACGCTTGATGTCAGCAACGCCTCGCTCGAAGAACGCATCACGTATCACGACTCGTGTTATTTGGGTCGACACAACGATGTTTATGTTGCGCCACGCAAAGTCGTCGGCTCGATCAAAGGCATCGAAATTGTCGAGATGCCACGCAACGGCACCAAGGGCATGTGCTGTGGTGCGGGTGGCGCAAGAATGTGGATGGAAGAAGACATCGGCACCAAAGTCAACGACGAACGCGCGCGCGAAGCGATCGCCACGGGTGCGACCCGCATCGCAACTGCATGTCCATTTTGTTACATCATGCTCGACGACGGCGTCAAAGGCGCAGGCAAAGACGAATCTGAAATAAAAGTCGGTGACATTGCAATTCACTTGCTCGACGCCATCGAAAATGGCGAGCGATCTATTGCCAGTCAGAAGGCACCACTTGCATCCGCCAATGTTGCGGCGAGCACAACAAGTTTCAGTTAGCTATTAAAAGTTTTCGAAATAGCGGCTCGGCGTCGGGCCGCTATTTCGAAAACTGGGTGTTGGGCTCGGCTTTCTTGCTGCCTTGAGTGAGGGGTCGTGGAGTTTGGGCACC
>JAQCDY010000139.1 GCA_027729785.1 Actinomycetota bacterium
ATTGCCAAGACCTTCGCGTTGCGAAATCTTGTACGAAATCAATCCGTAATCGAGCGACACCATGCCCGCTGTCGTAGTCACAGCCGTAGGAACCGTTGTAACTGGGGTTTCGGCCGTATCAACTGTCGTCGCAACCGTCGCAACCGTCGTAACAAATGTCTCACTCACCGATCGATCACTCGCAACATTGCATGAACTGAGTATCCCAAAGCCCAATGTGATTGATAAAGCGACAGCAACTTTACGTAGCATAAATGCCCCCTGCAATCTATTCGTTATTAAAACCCTAACGGCGTTTGAAGTTTTCCGCCAAACTGATCAGCAGTCGCGTGCCATAAGCTGTCGCACCGCGTTGTAACCAGCCCGCATCACCGTCAGCCCACATTGGGCCGGCAATGTCGAGATGTGCCCACGGTGTACCCGAAGTGAACTCATCCAAGAACAGCGCGGCTGTAATCGCTCCCGCTTCTCCACCGACATTTTTCATGTCGGCGATATAAGAGTCGATCGTCGGGCGATACTTTCGCTCGAGTGGCAGTTGCCAAGTTTGTTCATCTGTCGCAGCTGCAGCAGCCACAACTTGATTTACAAATCGTTGATCATTGCCTAATACGCCAGACATCTGTGGCCCAAGTGCGCGTGCACACGCACCGGTCAAAGTCGCAATGTCGACGATCGCATCTGGTTTTTGTTCAACAGCCAACGACAAACCGTCAGCCAAAACCAATCGACCTTCAGCATCGGTGTTGTGAATCTCGACTGTCTTGCCGTTGCGCATTGTCAACACATCGCCCATCGCCATTGCGCTTCCAGATGGCAGGTTGTCGGTGCACATCATGTATGCAGTGATTTGATTTTTGCAACCAAGCGCTTTGAGTGTGCCCATCGTCGCCAAAACTGCGGCGGCGCCACTCATGTCGGCTTTCATCATCGCGTGATCAGAATTCGACGGCTTCAAACTGATACCACCAGAGTCATACATCACGCCTTTGCCCACCAAAATCAGGTGCGGCAGTTTTGTTTTCGTTGCCGACTTCTTCGCCGATTTCTTCGCTGCACTGCGCGCGCCACTCGGACGATACGAAATCTTCACCATGCGCGGTGGGTTCACACTGCCTCGATTCACGCCGATGATTCCGCCGCAGCCCATAGCCAACAGTTGATCTTTGTTGAACACTTCAACTTTCACGCCGGTCTCTGCACCAACTTTTTGCGCACGCTCGGCAAACATCTTGGCGGTCAAATGCGCTGGTGGCATATTTGCCAAATCACGCGCCAAACAAACAGCGTCGGCAATTGTCTCGCCGCGCTTCGCGCCGTTTGTGATTGCAGCATTTGTCGCGCCCGGCGCCACGAGTGTCACCGATGTCAGTTTTGATGTTGCTTTCTTGTCGTTCTTAAGTGCGTCATAGCGATGTGTCGCCAAGATCAAGCCTTCGGTTACTGCTTGAGCGATCGCCGATCGGTCGCCGCGTCCCGCAGTTGCCAATGCCGTCGAAAGACTCGCAACTTTGGCACTGGCGCGAGCAAGAGCCGCCGCCGCGTTGCGCAACGAATCTGCGTTTGCTTTTGCTGCCTCGCCGATGCCGACGACAATCGTCAATTGCTTCGGACTGTTTGGCAATGCGAGCGTCTGACCAAGTTTGCCCTCAAAGCCGAGTGCCGCGAGTTGATCGCGAGTCATACCAATTTCTTTGGCTACTGCACCGTCGCTCGAGACTGCGATGCCAACTACCTTTGCCGCCAAGTCGTCAAGTTTTGCGACTTTAAATGTGATCTGGTTTGTTTTCATTTTGTTCTCCCTTTTTAAAAAATAATTTCAATAGCTCAGTCGATACTTTTCACTGGCAGAGACTTGCCTTCTTGCCAACGTGCGATTGTCCACAACAAATCTGACAAACGATTCAAGTATGGGCAGGCCTGCGAAGGTGCGGGGGCAGCCGCCAATGAATGTCGTTCGGCGCGACGCGCCACCGTGCGACCGACATCAAGTAGCGCGGCGATTTTGTTCTCGCCTGGCACGACGAACTCTGTCGGCGGAGTAAATTTCTCGTCAAGATCATCGATCATCTTTTCGAGTTTCGTCACCATCTCAGCCGTCACGCGCGATTTAGTGTCAACAAGTTTGTGACGATTCTCTGGCAGTGTTGCGAGTTCGGCCATCAACACCCACAAGTCACGCATGATATGCACGAGCAAGTCATCAAGCTCGGTGCCCTTACCCGATTCGGCGCGCGCTAATCCTAAAATCGCCTGTGCTTCGTCGACCGCGCCGTAAGCACGCGGCAGTGACGAATCTTTTCCAACGCGTCCGCCATAAAACAAGCCAGTTGTGCCGTCATCTCCCGTGCGTGTATAGATCTTTTCGCGCGCCATAGCGAGTTACACGCTACTTGCCTTGGCTCATCTGCGCCTCACCCCACAACTACTCTCGGGTGATGGCATTAAACAAACCACGCACATTGCAGGGCGAGATCGCCGCACTTGAGCGCGAGGTCGATCAACATCGTCGTCATATGGCCGAA
>JAQCDY010000028.1 GCA_027729785.1 Actinomycetota bacterium
GCCAAAATCGGTAGAAATGCATCAGCAGGCATCTAAATCAATACCCGGCGGGGTGCCTTCAAGTTGGGCGAGTTCTCGACCAACCCCAATTTGGGTCAGTCATGGTTCGGGCGCCCATGTTTGGGATGTTGACGGCAACCGTTATGTCGACTTTCATGCCGGCTACGGCGCCAATGTGGTTGGTCATGCCAACCCTGCAGTCGTTGCTGCGGTGCAGAGTCGCGTCACACTCGGCACCCATTTTGCCCAACCGACGCCCGATGTGATCGTCGTTGCTGAAGCACTCGCTAAACGTTTTGGTTTACCAAAATGGCGGTTTTGTAATTCGGGATCAGAAGCCACAATGGACGCGATTCATTTGATGCGTGCCGTGTCTGGCAGAGACTTAATTATAAAAATTGAAGGCTCATATAACGGTCATCATGACTCTGTACTCGTTTCAATTTTTCGTTCAACATCCGAACTAGGGCCGCAGCAAGAACCATGGCGAGTGCCAGGTGCTGGCGTGCCACAAGCAATTGCTGATTGCGTTCGCATCGTTCCCTACAACGATCTAGATGCACTTGAACGAACGTTGACCATGTACTCGGGTGAAATCGCTGGCATGATTCTCGAACCGATGATGATGAACGCGGGCATTATTGCGCCGCAAGACGGCTATCTAAAAGGTGTGCGCGAAATCACTAAGCGTCATGGTGTGTTATTGGCGTTCGATGAAGTAAAAACTGGTCTTGTTGTTCATCACGGTGGGGCAACGAGACTTTATGGCGTAACCCCTGACATTATTTGTCTGGCTAAGGCGCTCGGTGGCGGCGTGCCGTGTGGTGCGATTGGTGGCACGGATGAAGTTATGTCTGCGATAACAGATGGTCGCTATAACCAAGTTGGCACGTTTAATGGCAACCCACTAACTATGGCTGCAGCTCGCGCAGTGTTGACAGAGATTATGACCGAAGATGTTTATGCGCAGGCAAACGAGCTCGGTGCGTATATTTTAAAGAATGCTTTATCGACTCTTCATAGTTATGGTCAAAGTGCATACGGTTTTCAGGCGGGTTTCAAAGTTTGCGTCGTTTTCAGCGACAAGCCAGCAAAAAATTATCGAGAGTTCTTGAATATCAGCACAGGCGTCAGCCACCTGCACTTCTTGAAACAATTTAATGGCGGTATCTTTTTGCCACCATGGGGCAAGAGCGAGTCGTTGACTTTATCGGTCGCGCACACCAAGGCTGATGCCGACATCTATATTCAAAATTTGGTCGAGTTTGGCGAAGTTTTACAGTCGATGGGCGAGCGCGCCTCCAAAGTTTTTGCTGCTGGAAGTTATAACTAGTTTGAGATCTATTTAATTTCGTCGCGGTAACGACGAATCAGGTGCCTGCAATACCGCTCCATTTTTGTGTGAAAGGCGTTGGTAAATGAGCGCGAAGCCACACCGCGTTGAACTCGGACGCACACCGAAATGTCTTGCTGATTGACCATGTCGCTGAAACTGATAGTCGGCTCGAGATCGTATTCTGGGTTGTTGACGACTTCCTTTGGGAACAAATAATAGCTGTACACCGTCGTATGTGTTGCCGAGCGGGGCACATAGCGAGTCAGCACAGCAACTGTTGGTGAGAGGTCAATCAACATATTTGGGTAAACATAAGCACCGAAAACCGAATAGTCGTCTAAATCATCCATCGCTGGCAATAGCGGCAGATTTTCGTCTTTCTTAAGCGACAACGATGTTGCACCAGACGAGAGACTTACGCCCCAGTCAGGTCGATCTGCCTGAATCGTGTTGCCAGTTTTGTAAATCGGCACCAGATCGACAAGTTCGGGGTGGACAACGGCGCAGTGCAGACACTCGCTGTAGTTTTCGGCGAGCACCTTCCAGTTGGCTTCAACTTCGTCGATCGTTGTGCGAGCGTTCTTGAGAGTCGCCAGATCAAATTTTTCAAGTTCGCGCGGTCGCGAGAAGTGCTCGTCGAGCCATGTCGTTAGTGATGGAGCGTTTTCGTCGAGCGAGACGAAGATTGCACCCTGCCACTCGTCGACCTTGACTGGTTTCAAACCCAGAGTTGCGCGATCAATTGAATCTTTTTCGTGCAAAGGGGTGGCGACGAGTGCGCCTTCGACCGAGTAACTCCACGAATGATACGGGCAGGTGATCGCCGCACCAAAACCAGAACCACTCGCATCACAAAGTTGCGAACCTCGATGTTGGCAGACGTTGTAGAAGGCGCGCAGTTGGCTGTCGCGGTTGCGAAGAATCAAAATGCTTTCGTTGCCTATCTCTGCAACTAGGCGATCGCCGACCTTGCCTAATTCTTCGCTGAGTCCAGCGAAGCACCAATTGGTGCCGTATATCTTTTGCATCTCAAGATTGAAAATCTCAGGCGAGTTATATTCTTCGCGGTTAAAACTTTCACTGAGTCCGTTGATTTCTCTTTTTGTCATGAGTTCCATCCCAGTCCTGTTGGTATATCTTCGTAGTCGACCGTCCATAGGCGACCACCATTTAGGTCTGATGCGTCGTAACAGCGATAGCCGAGCAGTCGTTGTTGAAGCGGTGTCAGAGTTTTGGCGCGCTCTTCGGTGACGCCGAGGCAACTTGCCTCTTCGGGTGTCAACCAGCCGTATATATACGACATGTGCAGGCCGAAGCGTGCTTCGTCTTTGGTCTTGTTGGCGCCGGCACTGTGCAGCACTTTTCCGGTGTAGATCATGCCGCTGCCTAGGGGCATGACTGCTTGCGTGATTTCGTCTTCGGTGGCTTCGCGCGAGAAGTCTGACCATTTGTGGCTACCAGGTACGACGCGCGTCGCGCCATTCTCCGTTGTGAAATCAGAGAGTGCGAACATGCAACTGACCTGACAGATCGGTGTTGCCGGCGTGTTCATCGTCGGCCAGTCATCTGAGTCGCGATGCATGTATTGCGGATTGCCACTCGGCATGACGATCATCATCTGACCAGTATTCAGCCAATAACTCGCACAATGTGGCTTTAGAAGTGCATCGGACAAGCCGAGCAAGATCGGGTGCACGAGCACCTCGTCGGCGAAAGTTTGCGAGCGTTGTGCGAGACGGGTGAAGCGTTTGGTCTTCTCACCCCAAAAATAATTAACAAACTCGTGACTCGTTTTTGGACCGATCTGTGTCGTAGTTGTAGTCGATTTGAGTTCTTCAAGCATTTGTGCGACAACTTCAGGTGTCAGCATGTTGTGCACAATCACACCACCATCGCGATCAAGAATTTCGAGAATCTCTCTGAGCGGTGCCGTCTTGCCGTCTACAACCGTGAGACTTGGTTTAGCAGTTGCAATTCGCGCGGTCATGGCCTAATTCTAGCAATTAACCTTCTGTCATGCGCTTCGACCTGCAAATTAACCCCGGAAATACAATTTGGCCGATTGCGCGAGATGCTGCGTTGGCCGCCGAGGCTGCAGGTTTCAAAACTTTATGGACTGTTGATCATCTCGCGGGTGACGTGATGCGAGCACCTGATATGCCCGAGTGTTTTACTTTGCTCGGGGCGTTGGCTGGTGTGACATCGAAAATTGAACTCGGGCCGCTAGTCGTGAACGTTGGCAATCGACACCCGGCGATACTTGCCAACAGTGTTGCGACGGTGCAGCAGATCTCAGGGGGGCGATTTGTTTTGGGTTTGGGCGCAGGTGCGTCGCCGAATAGTCCATTTGCTGCCGAGCGTCGAGCGATCGGTTTATTGCCACCAGAAAAAATTGCAGATCGTCATGCAGCAGTCACCGATGCGCTTGATGTGATGAATGAAATGTGGTCACCAAATCGGCGCACCGATCTTGTGTCGTTTCCGATGCCAAAGCCACTGCCACAAATCATTCTCGGCGTGAATAGCATCGCCCTGGCACGCATTGCTGGCGCTCGCACGAACGGCGTGAACATTCGTGCCAGTCACGAACGTGCAGGAGAAATTTTGGCAGCGGCACAACTTGCGCACGCAAACTCGGGCATCGACAAACCGTTCACGGTTTCAGTTTGGGAGCATTACGACGAAGCCTTGTTGCGTGGCGACGACCCGCGACTAGATGTGTGGCGAAGTTGGGGTGTTGATCGGGCAATTTTGCTGATGTTCAAGTCGGTCGACTTCGCCGCGCTCAACCGTGCTGCAAAATTCTTGAACTAGTTCGAAATATATTTATAGGACGAAGTTGATTAGACGTTTTGGCACGATGACGATTTTGGCTGGGGTTGCTCCGGCGAGTGCGGCGATGACTTTGGCGTCGGCGAGGGCGAGGGCTCGCAGTTCATCGTCTGAGATGTCTGCAGGTGCGGCCAAGCGAGCGCGTAATTTGCCGTTAATCTGCACCGGAATTTCGATTGTTTCACTGAATAGCAATTTCGGGTCGGCAACAGGAAACGTCGTATAAGTAATTGGCGTTTCAACGCCAAGTTTCTGCCACAACTCTTCGGCGATGTGCGGGCAGAGTGGCGACAGCATCTGCGTGAGCGGCACGGCAATCTCGCGGGGTGTCGAGCCAGTTGCATTTACATGCATAGTCAGGGCGTTGTTTAGTTCGATCAACTTTGAGATTGCTGTGTTGAAGCGCAGGTTCTCCATGTCTTGGTGCACGCCGTGAATGCAACGGTGCAAGGCACGACGCAATTCAAGTGGTGCTGGATCATTCGAGACATGTAATTTATTAGTTTCTTCGTCGACCAAGTTGCGCCAAGTGCGTTGCAAAAATCTCTGCATACCGACGACGTCGCGAGTATTCCACGGCCGACTGGCATCAAGCGGCCCGGTGCTCATTTCGTAAAGCCTGAAAGTGTCGGCACCGAATTCGTCGTACATTTCGTCTGGCGTGACAATGTTTTTCAAACTTTTGCCCATCTTGCCGTATTCACGGGCAACAGATTCGCCTTCAAAGATGAAGTCGCCATTCTGTTCGACAACTTCGTTGGCCGGCACCGTTTGTCCGCGTGAGTCGCGATAGGCGAAGGCCTGGATGTATCCCTGATTGAAAAGTTTGTGAAACGGTTCTTCGCTTGAAACATGTCCGAGGTCGAACAAAACTTTGTGCCAGAAGCGCGAATACAGCAGATGCAACACGGCGTGTTCGACGCCACCGACATATAAGTCGACACCCCCGGTGTGGCCGGCAGTTTTTGGGCCCATCCAATAACGTTCGACTTCGGCGTCGACGAATTGCTCGGTGTTCGTCGGGTCGAGATAGCGCAATTCATACCAACATGAGCCCGCCCATTGCGGCATCACGTTGACTTCGCGGCGATAAGTTTTTTTGCCGTCACCAAGATCAAGTTCGACACTCAGCCATTCGGTGACTCGGGCGAGTGGCGGCAACGGATCAGTCTTCTCGTCATTTGGGTCGAGTGCTTGTGGTTTGAAGTCGGTTAGTTCGGGCAACTTGACAGGCAACAATTTGTCGGGCACGGCGTGCGGCATATCGTCTTGGTCGTAGACAATCGGAAAAGGCTCTCCCCAATAGCGCTGACGCGAGAACAACCAGTTGCGAAGTTTGTAGGTGATCGCCGACTCGCCGAACTCGTTCTTTTCGAGCCACGAGTTGATCAACGAGATTGCTTGACTCATTGAACGCTTGCCGTCTAGCGAGATATTTTTATTCGATGAGTTGATGTATCTTCCCTCGCCGACGTAGGCCGACGGCCAGGAAGCACAATCTGGGCTTGGCGCAATGTCGTGAATAGCGAACCACTCGCCGGGTGGCATCTGAATGGCGACAATCGGCAACTTATATGCACGCGCAAATTCAAAGTCGCGTTCGTCACCAGATGGCACCGCCATGATCGCACCCGTGCCGTAACCCATCAACACATAATCGGCAATCCAAATTGGAATTTGTTGGCCCGTAACTGGGTTGGTTGCAGTCGCGCCGGTATCGACGCCGGTTTTCTTGCGGTCGTCATTTTGTCGTTCGTTGTCGTTGAGTTTGCGCGCCGACTCGCGATATTTTTCAACAGCCGACTGTTGCGACTTTGTTGTCAGCGCATCGACCAACTGGTGTTCGGGTGACAACACCATGAAAGTTGCGCCAAAAAGCGTGTCGGGTCGGGTCGTGAACACTTCAATCTCGCCAGCTGCTGATGCAAATCTGACTCGAGCACCAGTGCTTCGACCGATCCAGTTGCGTTGCATAAGTTTTATCGACTCTGGCCAGTCAAGACGGTCGAGGTCGTCTAACAAACGGTCGGCATATGCCGTGATCCGCATCGTCCATTGACGCATGTTGCGTTTGAACACGGGATAATTGCCGATGTCGCTTCGACCCTCGGCGGTGACTTCTTCGTTGGCCAAAATTGTGCCGAGACCCGGGCACCAATTCACCGGGGCATTGGCGAGATAAACCAAGCGATAATCATCCAGAATCTTTCGTTGCTCGAGTTTTGAAAGATCCTTCCACTTTTTTGCGGACTGTGCAGTTGTCGGTTGTCGCATGCCTGATTCAAATTCTTTTTCAAGTTCAGTGATATTTCTTGCTTTTTTTAATCTGTCGTCGTACCACGAATTGAAAATCTGAAGAAAGATCCACTGCGTCCAGCGGTAGTAACTTTCATCGGTGGTGCTGATGCTTCGACGCTCGTCGTGGGCCAAACCAAGACGCCGAAGTTGTCGGCGCATGTTGGCGATATTCGATTCGGTGTTGATTCGCGGATGAATGCCGGTGACTATCGCATGCTGTTCTGCCGGCAAACCAAACGAGTCGTAGCCGATTGCATGCAAAACATTTTTGCCCGTCATCCGCTTGAAGCGACCGAAGACATCGGTGGCGATGTAACCGAGTGGGTGGCCGACATGCAGACCAGAACCAGACGGATACGGAAACATGTCAAGAATGAAAAGTTTTTCGCGACCGGCGACAACGGCAGGGTCGGCAAGTGGGCCCGCCGTGTTTGGTGCCTCAAAGGTTCGGTCTTGTTCCCAGTGATCCTGCCACTTTTGCTCGATACCGGCAGCCAAAGAGGCGTTGTAACGGTAGGCGGGTATTGACCCTCCGCGACCCGTTTGAGGAGTGTCTGCAGTTGAGCCCATGACCTCCGTATCCTAAACGGCGTATGGCTAATCAGCGACGACGCCCGAAACCAGCGCGTACCGACACTCGTCGGCGTGTCGCACGAACTGCGCGGTTGAGCGAAACCTTGCGCGAAGTAATTGCCGACGAACTTGCGAAAATCGACGACGATCGCTTGGGATTCGTGACGATTACTTCTGTAGACGTCGACTCTGAAATGAATCGAGGCATCGTTTTTTACGACTCGATGCAAGGCAACGACGGTGACGAGCTGATTCTTGAAGCCTTCAACGATCATCGCAAGCGACTGCAGAGTGTGATCGCCGATCAAGTGCGAGCACGACGCACGCCAGTGCTGCAGTTTCGACCAGATGATGCGATTCGGGCTGCGCAGCGCATTGATGAAGTGTTGCGCCAAGATGAAATTCGGCGTCGAGAACTTTTTGGTGACAAGAAGTCTGAGGGTTAATTCGCGTGGCGAGGCGTAAGCCACCGACCAGGCACGGTCTGGTAATCGTCGACAAACCTGCCGGAATGACGAGCCACGATGTGGTCAATGTTTTACGCAAGCAACTAGGTGAGCGTCGCATCGGCCATACCGGCACGCTCGACCCTGATGCGACTGGCGTGTTGCTGATTGGTGTCGGTTATGTCACGCGGTTGCTGACATTTCTTACTGGTCTCGACAAAACGTATTCGGGTCAAATTGTTTTGGGCTCTGCGACTTCGACGCTTGACTCGTCTGGCATAGTGACCGCAACACACGATATGTCGTCAATAACGCTAGAAGAGGCGCAGCGGGTAGTCGCCGAAAATTTTGTCGGCGAAATTAAACAAGTGCCGCCGATGGTCTCGGCGCTGAAAATTGACGGTGTTCGCCTGCATACGCTGGCGCGTCAAGGCATCGAAGTCGAGCGCGCCGCACGCGATTTAACTATTCATAGTTTCAAAGTTCTCGCCATGCCCGAGCCAGGCGTCATTGATGTCGAGGTGCACTGCAGTTCGGGCACATATATAAGGTCACTGGCCGACGACCTGGGTCGCGCACTCGGTGGTTCGGCACATTTGCGAAATCTGCGTCGCATTGCAGTCGGTGGCTTCACCCAAAGTGAATGTTCTCAGCTTGAAGATGTCGTCGTGCATCCGCCAATTACCGCGGTGCGCACGATGAGCCGGGTCGTTGCCGACGAGCAAATGCAGACGATGATCAAACACGGGCGCGAACTTGAGAGGTTTGCTTCGCCACCACCGTGGGTGTTGGTTGATGTGAGCGATGCAGTGTTGGCAATTTACGAACCAAACGCCTCGGGTCGAGCCAAGCCAAGCGTGGTAATGGCCAACGCAGTATCGTGATTTCAATGCTTATTATCAACGACACGAGTTTTGATTTCCCCCAGAATGCGCCTCAAAAACGCAGCGTCGTGACGATTGGCGCCTACGACGGTGTGCATCGCGGTCATCAGGCCGTTATCGACCAGGTTCGTCAACAAGCCGAGATTCTCGACGCGCGCAGTGTCGTCGTGACATTTGATCGTCACCCTGCGAGCGTTGTGCGACCTGAGTCGGCGCCACTTTTGTTGACAGACCTTGATCAGAAACTTGAATTGCTCGCAAACACTGGTCTGGACGCAACATGCATCGTCAAGTTTGACGAGACGTCAAGCCGCGAAACCCCGACCAACTTTGTCAAGCGGGTGCTGGTCGACGGATTATCAGCCAAGCGAGTGATCATTGGTGAAGACTTTCACTTCGGTCATAAACGCGGTGGCAATGTTGCACTGCTTCGCGAACTTGGGCCGAAGTTTGATTTTGACGTCGTACCAATTGAGTTGATCAACCGCGGTGACGGTGTCGACGAGCCAGTTAGTAGCACGGCTATTCGCCGAGCATTGGCTGGCGGTCAAGTCGAACTCGCCACCCAGTTGTTGGGTCATCATTTTGAAGTGCGGGGCAAAGTCGTGCACGGCGACGAGCGGGGCAAGCAAATTGGCTTTCCGACCGCGAACATTGAAGTGCCGAGTCAAATCTGCCGACCTGCTGATGGCGTGTACGCCGGAGTGTTGACACGAGCAGACGGCGCCAAGCATGTTTGTGCCATCAACTTGGGTCGGCGTCCGACTTTTTATGAGCACGCCGACAGCTCGATGCTTGAAGCCCACTTGCTCGACTTTGATGGCGACCTTTACGGTGAGATAGTCAAAGTTTCGTTCTCACACTTCTTGCGCGGCGAGCGAAAATTCGAAAACATCGACGCACTAAAAGCACAACTCAAAAACGACATCGAACAAACTCGCGCCGTCCGCGGTGCTTAGACAAGACTCGTTTCATACAGCGTCGAGCGCCGACGCAATGTGCGGCCGAGTGGTGAAGTAATCGCCCTGAACGACTCTTCGTTCATCTCTTGACCATGGCTAGCGCCAGCCGCACGTGAAATATTTTCGTTCATCAGTGTGCCACCCAGGTCGTTGCAGCCTGCTTGCAGCAACTGGGTCGCGCCAGCATGACCGATTTTGGTCCACGAGACTTGAACGTTGTCGATCAAACCGTGATAGGCGATGCGGGCGATGGCGTGCATCAAAATGGTTTCTCTGAATGTCGGACCGCGCCGAGATTTGTGCTGCAGATAAATCGGCGACGCCATGTGCACGAACGGCAAGCCAACGAACTCGGTGAAGCCGCCTGTTTCTTTTTGCAGATCACGCGTGCGCACGATGTGTTCGGCCCAACTCTGCGGGTGCTCAACAGAACCAAACATAATCGTGATATTTGAACGCAGTCCTGCTTTGTGCGCCGCACGATGACATTCGAGCCATTCTTCGGTGTTGATTTTGTCTGGGCAAATTATCGCGCGCACATCGTCGTCCAAAATTTCAGCCGCGGTGCCGGGCAGTGAAGCTAAACCAGCATCTTTTAGTCGCAAAATATATTGGTGCAACGGCTCGCCAAGTCGCTTTGCGCCTTCCGTGACTTCAAGTGCGGTGAAGCCGTGAATGTGCATTCCGGGCACGGCGGTTTTGACTGCTCGAGCCACATCTATGTAGTAGTCGCCGTCAAAATCTGGGTGGATGCCGCCTTGCAGTGTTACCTCGGTTGCGCCAAGTTGCCACGCTTCGCTGGCGCGCCCGGCGATGTCGTCGAGAGTCAGAAGATACGGGGTACCGCGCAGGTTCAAACTGAGTGGGCCCTTTGAGAATCCACAAAATTTACATTTGAATGTGCAGACGTTCGTGTAGTTGATGTTGCGGTTGTGCACCCAAGTGACGACATCGCCAACTGCATCTTGGCGCAGACTGTCGGCAAGTTGTGCCACAGCCGTAACTTCGGCGCCCCGTGCGCCAAACAACGAGACGATCTCGCTGTGCCCAACTTCTTGTTGCAATTCGACGCCACGCAAAATCTCGGCGATCGGGCCAGCGATCGTTTTGTTTTCATTGTGCGCGCCGATCAAAACTGGCGGGGGATTGTTCGCCCCCGAATACCACTGTGTCGAGCGGTGTCCGACCAAAATCACCTCGGCGCCATCGTGAACGACATCTGCCGCTGTTACTTTTTCTGGCCAGACCTGACCTGGGTCGTCGCGACCCAGACCTTCGGCGTCGCTGCGATCCAGAACTTTGAAATGCAGCGAGTCGTCGAGCCACTTCTCGGCTGACATTGCAAACTCTGGATAAATCGTCAGTCTCGGGGCGAGTACCTTTTCACGATTCTCGGTTGCGGCGCGAAGTTTTTCGAGCGAAGGCCACGGGCGTTCGGGGTTGACATGGTCGGCAGTTACCGGCGAGACGCCACCCCAATCGTCAATGCCCGCGTCGAGCAGCACACCAAAGTCGTCGCTCAAGTTTGGCGGGGCCTGCAAGTGAATTTCAGGAGGCAAGATAATGCGTGCTGCCGCGATTGACCAAAGATATTCGTCCTGTGGACACGGTTTTTCACGCTGCATAATCGTCAGAGGCTTGGGCAAAAAGTTTTGCACGATCACTTCTTGGATATGACCGTATTTTGCGTGCGAAGCGGCGATTGCTTCGAGTGCGTCAATACGGTCTTGTCGTGTTTCACCGATGCCGATCAAAATGCCCGTCGTGAACGCAATGTTCAATTCGCCTGCAAAATTCAACGTGTCGAGTCGGCGTTGCGGCTCTTTGTCGGGTGCGCCACGATGGCAATCCAAATCGTCGCGCAACGACTCGATCATCATGCCTTGTGATGGCGAGACGCGACGCAACATCGCCAACTCGTCGCGATACAAGGCGCCAGCATTCGCGTGCGGCAACAGACCTGTTTCGCGGAGAACGAGTGCCGCCATGTCGTGCAGATAGTGCACGGTGCTGTCGTAATTGTTCTGCTTCAACCAGTCGCGGGCAACTTCGTATCGTAACTCAGGTCGTTCGCCGAGCGTGAACAACGCTTCGTGGCAACCAACTTTTGCGCCTTGCTTGGCGATCTCAAGAACTTGCTCGGGCGATAGATAAGGATTTTCCAGGCGTGCGGGCGGCTGGGCGAAAGTGCAGTATCCGCACTTGTCGCGACACAGCATTGTCAGAGGTATGAACACTTTCGGCGAAAATGTGATGCGACTGCCAAAAGCCTCATCACGAATTTTCGTGGCGAGTTGCATCAACTCAGAAGTTGAGTGCGAAATTAGCGACGAAGACGACGCGCGACTGCTCTCAGACAACTTGACCCTCCGATGGGTTTTGATGAAACTATGTTGAGAGCGCCCGACCAATTTTCTTTGCCGTGTTAGAGAGGTAAAGACACTTGTATTTGCCGTGCGCCCTTAACCGTAGCGCCACCCCCGCCCCCACGCAAGCCTGACTGGTTATTTGTTAGTTCAAATCGAGCAAGGCGAAAAGTGCGTCGTCAATCAGCCATTGTTCTTCGGCCTTTACTTGTCCTACCTTCTTGCCAAGTCGATCGATCGAAACGGCTTTCATTTGTTCGACCATGACTTTTGTCGGCTGGCGTTGAACTTCTATATTTGGGCGAATTGAAGCGTGGAGGGCGCTTTGTGAAGTTGGAGCGATGATCACCACAGATCTAGGCAACATCGAATTTGACTGCAGAATTACCGCGAAGCGTTTGCCATAAAGCACGCTGCTGACACCCTTTTTTAGGGTGATCGTGTAGATGTCGCCTCTATTCATCGAGCAACTCCATGAATTCTGCAAGTCGTTTTGACTCGGCCAGATCTTTTGGATTGGCATCAAGCGCCGCGATTTCAGCAGCCAAGCGAGTCGGTTCATTTAATGCAGTTGCGGCGTCGAGTATCGCCTGACGTACAGCTTCGGACTGGCTCAAACCCGTCTGCTGAAGTCGCAACAATGCTCGGCGAGTTTGATCGTCAAGTCTTAGCGAAATTGCTTCTGCCACAAACAGCAATGTATCACGATTTGTCATACAAATTTCTCACGGTCGATTGCCTTCATTTGCCAAGATGTGTGCGAATTATTTCGAGAGGGCGCTGAAAAGGGCGCGAACATTTTGGCCTGAGATCGGCACGCGATGCCCAGTGCGCGAAATGAAACCCAGTTGCACGCCGGTCGACGGGTCGAGCACCGTGAAAACTTGTTCGTGGCCATCGGCATCGATAATCACGTCTGTTAATAGCGGCACACTTGCGGCCTTGAGTGCCTGTTGCACGAATCCAGCGCTAAGAACTTCGATCGCAATGTGTTGCACTCCCGAACCGTGGGCCGCGAGATGTGCGTCGACACTTGGGTCGCCGGGGCCGACCAAGACGACAGTCACGCCGCCAGCGTCGGCAGTGACTATTGCCGAGTCTTGTGTCGGCGTCGTCTTGAAGCCGAGCGATGTCAAAAACTGAATCGCTGCCGACAAGTTGACAACTGCGACCACGACATGGTCGATCCGACAGGCGACCGTGTCGAGTGCACTGCGTAATGCATCGGCAGTTTTGCTAGGCGCGGGTTCGGTGCGGACTTCGGCAATTTCGATGCGATGTGTTTCGGCCAGCAAAATGCGAAACAGTTGCTCGGTGAAATCTGGATCAACATCCTTGTCGATTGCCCATTGTCGGCGCAGGTTCAGAACTTCTCGCACTCGCTGGGGTTGCATCACTGCAGTCGCAGTCTCGGCTTTGACCGCGGCAACTTGCTTGCATACGGCCATGCGTTCTGCAAGTAGACCAATAATCGCCGAGTCTATTTCATCGATTTTTTTTCGCAGGTCGTTGAGGTCGTCGGGGTTTTGGGACTCGCTCATCGTCGCCACCATTTTTTGTTGCGAGCGGTTTTTGGTGCCGGCGGGTTCATCCGTTCGATGTGTTTTGCCAGCATGTCCATTTCGATGTTCACTTTGTCGCCAACTTTGCGCACGCTCAGAGTCGTGACTTGCTCGGTATGCGGAATCACTGCGACGGTAAAAGTATCGGCGGTCAAATTAAACGCGGTCAGACTGATGCCGTCAACTGTTACTGAACCTTTCTCGACGATCAAGTGCATCAAGTTGCCAGGTATGCGCACGACCAAGTTTGGTGCCGGGGCGACGATCTCGCCGACGCTGTCGACATGACCCAAAACTAAATGTCCACCGAGGCGGTCACCGAGGGCCATCGGGCGTTCGAGGTTGACGACGTCGCCGATTTTCAGCGCGCCAAGATTTGTGCGCGAGAATGTTTCGTCACTGACATCGGTCATCCAAGAATTTTTGTCGATTTCGACTACCGTCAGACAGCATCCGTTCACGGCGATCGACGAGCCGATTTTCGAACCGTCCAACACGGTTTGCGCCGATATTCGCAGACGCGAGCCATTAAGTTCGGCGACCTTGCCAAGTTCTTCAACGATGCCAGTGAACACGCCATTTGAGACTACTTATATCAATGCCTTGATAGCGGGTGGTTTCGTCGGTGAAGCGCCGTAGATTGAAGGGGTCTACTTGGGCTGATACCTCGGGTGCGATGCCAACGACCAAAAGGTCGGGGCGACCAGATCTCTCACGGGCCTGCGAGTGCAGCGTCAGATCGGGAGAATTCGAAAGGCAGAAAAGAAATGGCGATTAGTCCAACAAAAGACGTCATCAGCAAACACGGACAGCACGCAAAAGACTCCGGTTCACCAGAAGTACAAATTGCACTTCTAACTGAGCGCATTAACAGTCTCACCG
>JAQCDY010000029.1 GCA_027729785.1 Actinomycetota bacterium
TGGCTGATATTTCAGGCAGCGTCGCGGCGTTTGCGCGGTTCACGCTGATGTTCGTTTATGCGATTCAAAATCAGTTTTCGAAGGTGCGGTCGTTCGTATTTATTGATGGCATCGATGAGGTGACCAAATTTTTTAAGTCAACCGAAGATATCGGCGAGGCGATCAATCGTGTGAATACCGAAGCCGATGTGGTTTGGGTCGATGGCCATAGCGACTACGGCCACGCGTTCGAGGTGTTCTTTGAGCGATACGGCAAAGACATCAACTCAAAGACAACCGTGCTGTTACTCGGTGATGCACGCAACAATTATCACGCGGCGCAGTCTTGGGTGGTCAAAGAAATGCGCAAGCGTGCCCGTCATGTCTATTGGTTGAACCCAGAACCGAAGTCTTATTGGAATACTGGTGATTCGATTGTCGGCGAATATGGTGCTCACACCGACGGTGTTTTTGAGTGTCGAAACTTGCGCCAACTTGAAGGATTTGTCGAAAATTTAGCCTGATTTGAGTTTGCGTCGCACGACAACGACCCAACCCGCGGCTACAAAGATCGAAAAAATAAACCACTGCGCCGTGTAACTCAGATGAGAGCCTGCTGATAGAACTGGGTCGGCGATGCGCGCTATGACTGACGAGTCTTGTGGTTGTGAGTCGAGAACCTCGAGATAGATCTCAGTGTTCAGGTTCTCAATTTGTTGCGACAACCGCTTTAAGTCGATGTTGATGATCTCGTTTAAGACGCCTGTGGCTGGGTCGCTGAGTTCGCCGAAGCGACGTGATTCAGAAAGTCGTACCCGAGCGATAATTTTGACCATGCCAGTTGGCGCTTTCGGTGAATCAGTTTTTTGTGAGATGAAACCGCGATTGACCAGGACTACTTGCTTTGTTGAGTCGCTGTCAATTGATAGTGGCGTGAGCGGGTCGACACCCGAGATGCCTTCTTGTGAACGATTCACGGCGAGCAGAGATCGCTCGTCGAGATAGGTGCCAGAAACCGAAACATTCAGCCATTCGAGATCAGATGCCTTTGCTTTGTTGTCGCGCAGTTCTCCGAGTAAATCTGTCAAGTTCTTCGGCTGGGCATTAATTCGCGCCGAGACGATTTCGTTGAAGTCGATTCTCTCGTGATAACGGTCGTATTGCCAAAGCCCGAGATTGAACATTAAGGTAATTGCCGCGACGACAGTCACATGCAACGCAATCCAACTTGGTCGCAATAAAAAGCGATACTTCACAAAATCATCGTATCTGTGCGCGTCTTGGTCAATCAGCGCAACTATCGTTCTATCTGTGACTATGCACACGACAGATTTTTTGATTTGGGATGGCGACTGCGCATTTTGTGCTCGCTGCGTCGCGTTCATCGAGCGTCGGATCAAAACCGACGCAAAAATAATTGCGCACCAAAAAGCAGATCTACACTCACTTGGTTTGACTACTGAACAATGCGCGGCGGCGCTGCAGTGGGTGAGTCGTGATGCGACTATTCGTTCGGGCAGCAGAGCGGTGGCCGCACTTTTGCGCTCAAGCAATTTCGGTTGGGCGATACTCGGGGTCGCCATCGACTTGCCGGTTGTGCGGTTAGTTTCATCCGCAATTTATAAAGTGATTGCTAAAAATCGCCAACATTTGCCAGGTGGCACCGATGCATGCGCGATAAATCAACACGAATAGACCCCAACTCCGCCCGCGTGTTAATTATCACACTATCCCGCTATCGTTGATAGGGCAATCAACGAATAAAAGCGTGGTTTGCGAGTAGTTGCATCAGGAGTGACCAAATGGTCCGGCAACCGGGGTTAGACCCACGGTGCCAGCTCACCTTCGGGTGGGGATGTGGCTCAGCGAAAGCTGAGCAACGGGCCGAACTCTAAATGCAAATCTTGCATTGCGCGCGCGATTTGAGAAACGAGTTCAGCAATGGTCAGACATGATTATCCGGCGACTGGTGCGTGGCATGCTGGGCTGCCGTCTGGCACGCGAAAGTTTTTGCGATTTCCTGCTGATCGACCGATCGCGCTAGACAATTCGAAAACTCTGCAAGATGTGACGATTGCATACGAAACATGGGGCGAACTTAACGCCGAAAAATCGAATGCAATTTTGTTGTGTCACGCGTGGACAGGCGACTCGCATGCGGCAGGCAGCGCCGAAGAAGGCACCCCGACGCCAGGTTGGTGGGAAGGTCTCGTTGGCCCCGACTGTGCGATCGACACGAAAAAGTGGTTCGTCGTGTGCACAAATTCTTTGGGTGGTTGTCAAGGTTCGACTGGGCCGGCATCGTTGCATCCGCAAGATGGTTTGCGATATGGTTCGCGATTTCCGGTGATCACGGTGCGCGATATGGTGCGTGCGCAAGTTCGAGTTAGCGACATGCTCGGTATCGATGCGTGGCACTCGGTGATTGGTGGATCAATGGGCGGCATGCAGGTGCTCGAATGGGCGATTACGTTTCCGCATCGTGTGCGCACAGTCGTGCCGATAGCGACATGTTTTCAAGCGACCGCGCAACAAATTGCTTGGGGCGCAATTGGGCGTCGAGCGATTCGTCTAGACCCCAAATGGCGGGGTGGAGATTATTACGACGCAGCAGTTGGTGACGGGCCGTGGCAAGGTTTGGCGATCGCACGGATGATTGCTCAAGTTACTTTTCGCAGTGACAACGTGTTTACAGATCGTTTCGGTCGTGAACTTGCCGATATGGACGCTGACTACAACGGACTCGGACTATGGGACAAGTTTGAGGTCGAAAATTATCTCGACCACCATGGCGACAAATTGATTCGACGTTTTGACACGAATAGTTATTTGATCATCGGTAAGGCGATGGATCTGCACGATGTTGCGCGCGGTCGTGGCGAATTACGAAATGCGGTGTCGCGAATTACGGCGCCGGTTTTATCGATCGGTATTTCGAGCGACATTTTGTATCCGACATATCAGCAAAAGCAGATTCGCGACATGATCAACGAAGTTGGCGGCAGTTGTGAATATGTTGAGATTGATTCGCCACATGGTCACGACGCTTTCTTGATTAATCTCGACCAGGTTGGCAAGCCAATTGCAGAGTTTTTAGAAACGCACAAATTGGGTGAACGGGCTAGTTAACTAGTGCGTCGAGTGCGGCGACGCAGGTGCTTGTTGCCGGCACACGCAATATCGCGCGGTCATCGCGATCTAGTTCGTTGGTTACGACATAATGGCGGCGCTTTAAGTCTTCTGTTTGCGTAAAGTAGCCGACATTCCAACGTCCGCGAAATTCTTTGCCTCGACGCCCTCGCGCCTGAATGATTAATTGCGAACTGTCAATGGATACGCGCACGTCAACCCACTTTGATGATTCAACGCTGTCTTGGGTCATGCGGGCGCTAAATCGTGTGCCATCCCGCGAGACCCATTGTGGCTCGAAGCGGTTAATCCATCGCAGTAATGCAAAGCCGGCGACAACGAAAAGCACCGTTGAAAACAGGTTCAAGAAATTGTTAGTCATCTCCGACTAGTTTGGCATCTAGCCGTATGTTTGCCGATTCTTTGTTTTTTGTCGTTTCGCTCGCGGTTACCTTCGGTGTTTCATTGAGTTTCATCGCCATTAGTTTGTTGTTAGTGGCAGCAGGCCTTTCTGCACTCACGGCTTGGTTTTGGATTAGCGGGCGCCCTGAACCACAGTCGCTGGCGCCACTCGAAGTCATGGGGCAGCGTGAGTTTGCGCAAGCCGACGATGAGGGGCGCAAGCAGATGCTTGACGCCGTGCGGGCAGTGCCTGTTTTCGGCGCTGCTGGTGCGTCGGGTGTTGGGCAAAGTGCACCAATAGTCTCGGCGCAAACAGGGCCAACTGTGCAAGGCGAGACGAAGTAACTTATTTCTATGGCTTCAACTTTCGACCCAGCGGCAATGATCGAGCGGTTTCGTGAGCGTGCAGCATCGGTCAAGCGTCGGCCGTTGCCGCCAGTGGCGGGCGAAGAGCGCCAGCACTTTTTGGCGCAGGCGCAAGTCGACTTTCAAGATTTTGCGATGCTCGGTGATGCGACCGCCACGGTCGAAGACGGAGTTTTGACTTTGCGAGTTGATTTGCGACCACCCGCAAAATGAAAATCACTTCTTAATGAATCTAGTTAGTGGTGTTCGTGCGCGAATCACCGCTGTGCCAGTTCTGGCAGTTTTTGTTGCCGTATTCGCATGGGGTATCGGGCCGTTGCTGTTTTTAGCTCCATCGATCTCGATCAATTCAATTTTGTTCTATCGAGTTTTGTTCTGGCCACCGCTGCTTTATTTGATCGCACGTCGAGGTGGAAAGTTGATCAACAAGAAACTCTTTCGATCGGTACTTGTGCCAGGTGTTCTGTTCGGAGTCTCCACGATTTTTATGTTCACGGCGATAACTGAAACTTCGGTGGCAAATGCAACGATTATTGGCAATGTTTCGACTGCAATGGTGTTGTTTGCGGCACCAAAATTTTTGAATGAAAAGATCTCGCGGTGGCAAGTTTTGCTTGCGTTGACAAGTTTTGCTGGCGTCGTGGCAATAGTCGTGGGTGCAGGTGACACGGGTGGGTCGTCATTATTCGGTGACTTCTTGGCTCTGATCAATGCGCTGACTTGGACTTTCTATTTCATTTCGTCAAAGCGGCGCCGAGTTGATGGTGTCGATACTTGGCAGTTTTTGTATGGCGTGAGTGTGGTTCAAGTTTGCGTCGTCGTGCCATACGCGTTGCTGACCAGCAATGATATTTCTCAGATTACTTGGCGTGATTTGGGTTTTCTGATCGCAATGACGTTTTCTTCTGGCACGATTGGCCATGGTTTCATGGTCTGGGCACAGAAATATGTTGACGCCTCGGTGTCGTCGTTGATTCTGTTGCTCGCTCCCGTTATCTCGTCGATAGGCGCGTGGTTCGTTTACGATCAAAATATTTCTTTGTTTCAAGTTGTCGGCGGCATAGTCGTGCTTGCCTCGCTTGCCGGGGTGGTGCGGTTGTCAAGCACAGCAAAGATAAGCCGAGAAGTGTTGAGTACTGCTGACCCGTTGCTAAACTTAAAGCCCTAAGTAAGTGCAATGACCGAAGTAGTTAAAGCAAATGCGGACGTGGCTCAGTGGTAGAGCATCACCTTGCCAAGGTGAGGGTCGCGGGTTCAAATCCCGTCGTCCGCTCGAAGAGATTGAAATAGTTAGCGGCGGGGTGGGCGAGGAATAAAGCCCGAGGTTGTGGCGACATAATTCTCGTAGCCGGGCTTGCGCTTGAGCATCGCCCGATCCAGCATCGCCGCGCCCGAGACCTTGACCAATAAGAACGTCATCACGACTGGTCCAATCAAGCCATAAATACCGAGCGAAGATTCAGCGGCGATCAAACCCAAGCCCCACCAAACGCACGAATCACCAAAATAGTTCGGGTGTCTTGTGTAGCGCCACAGCCCTTGATCCATTACTAGACCTTTGTTGGCTGGGTCGCGCTTGAAGCGAGCAAGTTGCGCATCGCCGACTGCTTCAAAATAAATGCCGACGCCCCAAACCAAAACACCCAAAACGCCAAGAATGCCAAAACTCGGCTCGGCGCGAACCTGGCCAAGTTGTATGGGCAGTGAAACGATATACATCAGCACACCTTGCAGACCAAACACCGTGTACAAACTGACGATTGCAAATCGGTCGCCATGCTTGCGACGCATCGATTGATAACGAAAATCTTCGCCGTGGCCGAGATTTCGTTTAGCGAGATAAAACGCCAGTCGTGCTCCCCAGATGGTTGTCAAAATAGTCAGCAACAAACCGCGCGTTGAATTGCCGTCGCTCAACCAATAAGTCACCCATGCCACAAGCACGAAGCCAGAACCCCAAGCGATATCGACGATCGATGCATCACGCATCACAAGGCTGATTGCCCAAACTGCAATCATCATGCACGCGATAGCAATTGCCACACCAACCAAAACATCTGGAGCACTAGTCATACGCACGACAATAGGCGATTTGACAGGTTGTATCAACGCAAATGTGGTGCGAGCCTTGACGGGTGCTTCAAGTCAAAGATCTATGCGTCGAAATCGGCGGCAAACTTGTCGTCAATAGCGCATCGTTCGCCGTGATGCCGCGCGACAAAGTCGGCCTCGTCGGTCGTAACGGTGCGGGCAAAACGACGCTGTTCAAAGTTCTTGGGGGCGCCAACGAGGCGAAGTCAGGCGTAATCAACCGTAAAGGCGGCTTTGGCTATCTGCCCCAAGATCCGCGCATCGCCGGGTCGTTCGACTCGCGCACGGCGATCTCACACATTCTGTCGGGGCGCGGCATCGACGACGACATTGTGCGCATCGAAAAACTGCGAATCGCGATTGAAGAAAATTCAAGCGACGCAAATGTCGCCAAGTTCACCAAGGCTGAAGAAGACTTCTCGATGAAGGGGGGATACGCATCGGACAGCGAGGCTCGTTCAATCGCCGCGGGTCTGGGGTTGAAACCTGATCGCTTGAGTCTCGCTCTAGGTGTGCTCTCAGGTGGCGAGCGCCGCCGTGTAGAACTTGCGCGGATTTTATTCAGTGGCAGCGACACTTTGTTGCTCGACGAACCGACCAACCACCTTGACATTGACGCAAAAACCTGGATGCTCGAATTTCTTCGTGCCTACAAGGGCGCGTTACTCGTGATTAGTCATGACCTCGAACTGCTTGACGAAGCGATCACACGCGTGTTGCATCTTGACCGCCCCGATGAAGACTCTGAGGGTTCAGTTATCGAATATCGAGGCACATACACGCAATATTTGGTTTCGCGAGAAGCCGACGAGGCGCGTCAGGCAAAAAAAGCGACTCAGCAGAGCAAAGAAATCGAGCGTCTGCAACGCGTGGTCGATCGATTTGGCGCAAAGGCAAGCAAAGCGGCGATGGCGCACAGCATCGAAAAACGAATCGGTCGAATCGAAGAAACTCGCGTGCACGCCGCACGGGGCGCGCGCGTGTTGAAGGTGCGATTTCCTGAGCCACCTCATTGCGGCGAAACAGTTTTGACGGTCGACGGATTGCGCAAGACTTTCGGTGGCCCAGACATTTTTCATGATGTCAGTTTCGACTTGGGTCGTGGCGAGCGACTGCTAGTGCTCGGTCTGAACGGCGCCGGCAAAACTTCGCTGTTGCGAATCTTGGCGGGCGAGGTCAAACCTGACAATGGTGAAGTCAAGTTCGGCTACAACGTGCAAGTCGGTTATTACGCCCAAGAACACGACAACTTGGTGCCACAAAGATCGTTGGTCGAGCACATGCGTGACCAGGCGCCAGTGTCGCTCGGTCTCACCGAAACACAGTTGCGCGGCATGCTCGGCATGTTCGGTCTGTCTGGTGACAAGGTTTATCAAGAGTCGGCGACTCTTTCGGGAGGCGAGAAAACAAAACTCGCCCTGGCGATGATGATGGTCGGAAGAAACAATTTGTTGTTGCTCGACGAGCCGACGAACAACCTTGACCCGTCAAGTCGTCAGTCGGTAGCCGATGCGCTTTCAAATTGGGAGGGCGCAATCGTGCTTGTCAGCCACGATGCCGAGTTTGTCGAGCAACTCGCGCCAACCAAGGTGCTACTAATGCCAGATGGTCAAGAGGATTATTTCAACGAGTCGTGGCTCGAACTCGTGACGCTGGCTTAAAAACTATTTCAGCGCGCGGATATAAACGATGATGCTGGCGATCTCTTCGTCGGTCAATTTGTTTGAAGGCATGATCCCCGAAGCACCGCGACGCTTTTTGGCAGCGGGGTCTTTGATCGATTCGTATAAATAAGCATCATCAGCCGTCACGACAGTGCCGTCACTGAGTGTGACCTGAGAATCAGCCAGGCCAATCCAATTTGGTCCGATGCGGCCGTTGCCGTCGGCGCCATGGCAACTCGCGCAACCTGCATTTATTGAAATTTCTCGACCTGCCGCGGCCTCGGGCGAAAGGTCGACTGGCGCACTCGACGAACTTGACGAGCAAGCGCCGAGAGTCATCAACAAAGCGACTGCCGTGAGGCTCGAAAATTTAAGCGAAAGTTTATTTGACATGTTTAAAGATTACCTTTTGTTACAAGTAGAGTTCGGCATCGTGATGTGTAAAAAATGGTGACAAATCTCCCACAGCATCCCGCCTCGGGCAACGAGTCTGACGGCTATTGGATGCACTATCACGACCAAGACAGTGAAAAGCTCGCCGAGGCTGTGGTTGATTACGCACTCGAGCGTATTCGCCTCGACCCACCACCGCTCGACGGCCCGAAAACTCTCAGTCAATTGCAGGCACTCGTCGGCAACACGATTACCCCTGAAGGTCTCGGCGGTCTAAAAGCACTAGAAATTTTCACGCAACATCTTTCGCGTGCTTGCATCAGCGTCGACCATCCATCGTTCTTGTCGTTCGTGCCTGGCGCGCCAACCGAGAGCGCGGTGTTGTTTGATCTCGTTTTGAGCGCCTCAAACATTTATGCAGGCTCGTGGCTCGAAAGTTCTGGCGCCGTCTATGCCGAAAACCAAGCCTTGCAGTGGGTCGCAAGTTTGGCGAACTTTCCCGTGACTAGTGCCGGTGTTTTTGTTAGCGGTGGCACGGCAGGCAATCTTTCGGCGTTGATCGCCGCACGATGGCGTTGGCGACAAAACGGCAAAGGGGCGTTCGACCGCGTGCGACCAATTCTCGTGAGTTCATCGGGCGCACACTCATCTGTCGCCCTGGCTGCAAACGCGATGGATGCAGACATTGTCAAAGTTCAAGCCGACGCACAGGGTCGCATGTCGGGCGTTAATCTGCGCACGGCCATCAGCGACTTAGAACCGCAAGATCGAAACCGAGTTTGCGCGATCGTTGCCACATCGGGCACGACAAATATTGGCGTGATTGACGACCTCATCGCAGCAGGCGAGCAGGCGCGCGAACTCGGCGCTTGGTTTCATGTTGACGGGGCATATGGTGCAGCGGCGCTTTGCGCGCCGAGCGCGAAGCACCTGTTCGTTGGCATCGAGATGGCCGACAGTTTCATTGTTGACCCGCACAAATGGTTGTTTGGTCCGTTTGATTGTTGCGCGCTGATTTATCGCGACCCCGACACGGCTCGCCGCGCGCATACACAACGTGCCGAATATTTAGAGGTATTGCAACAACAAGACCTTGGCGACGCATTGGCGAACCCTTCAGATATGGCGCATCATCTTTCACGACGGGCGCGTGGTTTGCCGTTTTGGTTCAGCGTCGCAACGCACGGCACCGAGGCATACGAAGAAGCAATGGAGATCACTTTGCAAGTCACGCGCGAAGCAACGCAATTGATCAAAAACGCGTCGTATCTCGAATTGTTGCTTGAACCCGAACTCTCGATAATAATTTTCAAACGCAACGGCTGGATGCTCGATCAATATCAAGCATGGAGCGACAAGATGCTCAATGAGGGCCGTGCGTTCGTTGTGCCAACGACGCACAACGGCGAAACAATATTGCGTTTTTGCATCATCAATCCGCGCACGACAATCGAAGAGGTCGCTGAAATCATCAACTCGCTAGAGTAGGTCTGTGCTCAAGTCGGTTCGATCCGTTGTACAACTTCGCAAGTTCGAATTCAACGGTGATAAACGCAGGCTCGCCGCATGTGGCGACCTCAAAGATTTGCGCCTTCTCGCCAAGCGCAACCTGCCAGGTGGCGTGTTCGACTACTTTGACGGTGCGGCCGAAGACGAATGGTCGCTCGCCAACAACAGCTCGGCATATTCGAAGTTTGGTTTAGTGCCAAAAGTTTTGCGCGATGTTTCGCAAATCGACACGGCGACAACAATCATGGGTCAACCGGTGCCGTTTCCGATCGCGCTTTCACCAACTGGTTTCACCCGCATCGCGCACCCTCAGGGCGAACTCGCGGTCGCCCGAGTTGCAGGCAAAAATTCGTTGCCGTTCACGTTGTCGACACTTGGTACACGCAGCATCGAAGAAGTTGCCGAGGTTGCGACTGGTCCGTTGTGGTATCAACTCTATGTTTGGCGCGATCGCGGTTTGTCGCGCGAACTTGTGCAACGTGCCAAGGCGGCCGGCTATAAATCGATCATGGTCACGGTTGATACGGCAGTGTTTGGTCGGCGTGAGCGCGATGTACGTCGCGGGTTCACCCTTCCACCAAAAATCGGTCTCGAAACTTTCATCGACGGCATTCGACATCCACGGTGGACATATAAGTTCATTACCAACGAGCCGATTACTTTTTCGGCGGTCGCCGGGCGGTCAGATGTTGACGGCTCAAAAGCGATCACGCTCTCTGATTATGTCAATTCACAATTCGACCCGACGCTAAGTTGGCACGATCTCGACTGGATTCGTCAAGAGTCTGGTCTGCCGATCATGCTCAAGGGCATTCAATGTGTCGAAGACGCCAAGCAAGCAGCATCTATGGGCGTCGACGCGATCGCATTGTCAAACCACGGTGGTCGTCAACTTGACGGTTCGCCTGCACCGATCGAACTCTTGCCGAGCGTGATTGATACCGTTGGCGATTCGATCGAAGTTCTAGTCGACGGTGGCGTTCGTCGTGGATCAGATGTCGTCAAGGCGTGTGCCCTCGGCGCACGTGCGGTGATGTTTGGTCGTCCGTATCTGTACGGTCTGGGTGCGGCAGGCGAGTTGGGCGTGCAGTGGGCGCTGGATCACATCACAAGTGGCGTGTCGCGCACCATGGCCTTGATCGGCGAGACTTCGATCACGAAACTTTCGCGCGAAATAATTGTCAAGCGCTAATCACACCGAATTTGTGCGCTAATTATTTTTTAGCAGCAGGCGCTTTTTTGACGACGGTCTTCTTGCGGGCGCCATAGCGCTTGTTGAAGCGATCAACACGACCAGCCGAGTCGATGATCTTCATCTGACCCGTGAAGAACGGGTGGCTGGCATTTGAGATTTCGAGTTGCACGAGCGGGTAAGTGTTGCCGTCTTCCCAAACAACAGTTTTCGCAGGGTCAGGCTTCAGCGTCGAACGAGTCAAAAAGCGATAGTCGGCTGAACTATCTTCAAAAACAACGAACTGATAATCGGGGTGAATCTCGGGTTTCATGGCTTCAAAGTGTATCGGGGTAAAAGTGCCCTCTATACTGTTTGGATGCCAAATCGCTGTGATGTCCTCTCAAAGACCCCGAGCAAGGGTCATACAATCTCGCACTCCCACATTCGCACCAAGCGTTGGTGGCGCGTCAATTCACACAAGCGTCGCTTCTGGTTGCCATCCGAGCGTCGTTGGGTCACCCTCAACGTCAGCACCAAGGGTGTTCGCACAATCGACAAGCGTGGCATCGAATCAGTCGTCGCCGAAATGCGTCGCGACGGAAAGAAAGTCTGAGCCCTAGTCATGGCAGCAAAAAGCAAAGATAAGCGTCCAATCATCAAGTTGCGCAGCACAGCCGACACCGGCTTCACATATGTGACTCGCAAAAACAAAGTCAACTCACGCGAGCGCCTTGAACTCAAGAAGTACGACCCAGTCGTACGCAAGCACGTGATTTTCAAAGAAGAGCGCTAAAACTTAGTTGCTTTGCGCGAGGGCCTCAGCCAAGTCGCGCCGAATATCATCGCAGGCTTCAAGCCCGACCGAAAGTCGCAACAGTGATTCGGTTACACCAGTTTTCGCTTTCGTTTCGGTGTCGACGCTGTTGTGCGTGCTTGAGGCCGAATGCGAAATCAAACTTTCGGAGCCGCCAAATGTGACCGCAGGGCGGATGAGTTTCAGCGCGCTTAACAATTTCGTCGCAGCCGGCTTGCCGCCGGCGACTTCAAACGACAGCACCGAGCCGAGGTAGTTCATTTGCTCTTTCGCAAGTTCGTGTTGCGGGTGCGACTTCAAACCGGGGTAGTGCACAGCCGTTACATTTTTTTGTTCCCTCAGCCATTCGGCCAAAGTCTGAGCCGACTCGCATTGGCGGGCGAGACGTGCGTCGAGCGTGCGCACACCGCGCAGGGCGTTCATCGCATCAAACGGCGACGCAGTTGCACCATGCAAAACCGAGTAACTCCAAATGTCACCAATTAAATCGGTGTCGCCGGCAATAACGCCAATTGTTGCATCGTTATGGCCTGCAATTCCTTTGGTTGCCGAGTGCAAGACAATCGACACGCCGAAATCATGCGGCCGTTGCCCAAGCGGAGTAGCGATTGTTGAATCGACGACCGTGAATGGCCCTTTGATTGCGCCGAGTGCCGCGAGATCTACCAAATCAAGGCGCGGGTTGCTTGGCGACTCGGCCATCACCAACATTGTTTTGCCAGGTCGCACAGCGGCGGCAAACTCACTTGCGTTGCGGCCGTTGACAAATGTGACGTCAATTCCGAGTCGAGCGCATGGTCCGTTTAAAAATGCAAGTGTGCCCGCATAACAGTTGCGTTGTGCCACAATGTGATCGCCCGTCGAACACAGCGCTAGCACGACACTTGACACGGCACCCATACCCGACGCAAACGCGAGCGCCGCTTGCGTGTTTTCGAGTTCGGCGATTGCACTCTCGAAAGCCTCAACAGTCGGGTTCGCGTATCGCGAATAATTCTTTGTTTCGTGAATCGCATTTGCTTGACGATGGCTCTCTTCGAGACCAGAACTCGACCACGTCGTTGCCGGTGCCAGCGATGGTGCAAGCGCACCAGAGTCGTCACGGCCCGCCGTAATCGCAGTCGTCGCCGGGTTTTGTTTATCTTTTCCCACACATTCAGGCTAACGACACGGTCTCATGCCCACATCACTTGATAAGTCGCCATTTAGAATTTGCAAGTGCCAAAAATCAAGGCGACATCGGTGTCGTTATGTTTGATTGTTGCGAGTTTCGGTGGCGTGGCAAATGCTGACACCGGCGCGAGCCCGTTGTCGGGTCTGCCCGGTGGCGAAGGCAAGCCGGTTGTCATGGTCAAATATGGCAATTCACGCCCTGATCGTCCGCACTACAACTTGAATCAGGCCGACCTTATATATGTTGAAGAAGTCGAGTGGGGTCTGACTCGTATCGCGGCGATGTTCAACACCAAGTTTCCGAGTGTTGTCGGGCCGACACGCAGTGCACGAATTTCAGACCTCGAACTTCTCGAACAATTCACGAACCCAGGTTTGGCTTACAGCGGAGCAAATGATGTGCTGTTGAAGGCCATCCGCAAATCCCAATCGATCTCGCTTTCGCCGAGCGATCGCTCTACTTTTTATTATCGCAATCTTTCAAAAGTCGCTCCGAACAATCAGTTGTTGCGCCTGGCGTCGATGATGAAAAAAGAAACAAAAGTCGGCGCAATTGAAGATGTTGGTTTAGTTTTTAACGCAGCCCCAGCCACGGGTGGTACCAAGACGAAATATTTTCAGGCATCATGGTCCTCGGCACGAGTTTCTGGCACATGGAGCGGCAAATCATGGAAGATTTCGTTCGACGGTTCGCTGCACCGCGACGCAGTCAATAAGAGTTTTTTGACCCCTAAAACTGTTGTTCTGCAATATGTCGAGCGAAAAGAAACTAATTTCGGCGACAAGTTTGGTGGCAAGACGCCTCTTTTGAAGAGTGTCGGTGCAGGGCGAGCGATTGTCTTGCGCAATGGCCAGTCGTTTGATGGCACTTGGTCGCGCCCGACAAAAGAATCTGGCACGACTTTCTCTTTTGCAAATTCGCAGTTTGCGTTCGATGTCGGTCAAGTGATGGTCGTACTCGTGGATGGCGGCGCGAAGAAGAGTCCTGTAACTCTCAAACAACGGTTCTCGTATCTGCGTCTTCGCAGATAGAGTGGTCAAAGTCAATTTAATTTGGCGACGTGGCCGACT
>JAQCDY010000030.1 GCA_027729785.1 Actinomycetota bacterium
CGTTTTGGTGTCAAGAACCCGCGCGTTGGGTTGTTGTCGATCGGCGAAGAGCCAGGCAAGGGCGACACATTGCGCAAGCAGGCGTACGAATTATTCTCGAACGCGAAAAATATAAATTTCATCGGCAATGTCGAAGGTCGCGACATCATGACCGACAAAGTTGACGTGGTCGTGACTGATGGTTTCACGGGCAATGTCGCGTTGAAAACTTTGGAGGGCACCATGCGCGGGGTGGTCAAGGCGCTGTTCGCCGCAATCAGTGCGCCCGAATATAAAGAGCACGCTGACGGTCTGATGCCAGCGTTGCTGAGTTTGTATTCGACTTTTGATCCCGACACATATGGTGGCGCAATTTTGCTTGGCGTGGATGGCGTGTGCATCATTTCGCACGGCTCGTCGGGTTCGCGGGCGATGTTGAACGGCATCAAGGTGGCTGCAGAGATGGTTGAAGTCGACATGGTCGGCAAAATTCGCCAAGCCGTGCAACAATAAAATCGTGACTGAGTCGCTGCAGGATTTCACAAAAAAGATCGGATATCAATTCGTCGATATGTCGTTGCTCGAGACGGCGATGCGTCACAGTTCGTGGACCGCCGAAAACGAGGGATTCGAATCAAACGAGCGCCTCGAATTCTTGGGCGATTCGTTTATCGGTTTCGTGGTTGCCGACGTGATGTACAAGCGCCATCCAGATTTTGATGAGGGCAAACTCACCGACCTGCGCAAAATTGTCGTCAATACGGCGGCGCTGTCGCGCGTGGCGATCAAGCTTGAACTGGGCGACTTCGTGTTGTTGGGTCGGGGTGAAGAAGCGGGTGGCGGGCGAGCCAAGATTTCGATTTTGGCCAACGCCCTTGAGGCTTTATTCGGCGCGATTTATCTTGACTCGAATTCACAGCGTGCCTATGCCGTCGTCGCAGATTTGTTGAATGATTCGATCAACGAGGCGTTTTCGGCACTCGAGCAACTTGATGCGAAGTCGCAACTGCAAGAAATCTCCGCGCGCTTGGAGCGCCCGATGCCCGAATATCGGGTGACCGACGAGGGTCCTGACCACGCCAAGATGTTTTTTGCAGAAGTTTTCATCGGTGACGAACTTTTAGGTTCTGGGTCGGGTCGGTCAAAGAAAGCAGCCGAAGAGCAGGCGGCGCAACAAGCCTGCCTTAGTTTGCAAGCGACTTAAGCGCTAACTAAAAAGTCACGACGCGAGCGAGACACGAATGCCAGAACTGCCAGAAGTCGAGACGGTGCGCCGCGGATTGCAACAAAATTTTGTCGGCCGCAAAATAACAAAAGTTGAAGTAGGTCGCGAGCGAACCGTGCGCCGCACAAGTCGTGAGGCCCTGATTGACGGCTTGACCGGTGTGAAAGTTCTCTCGGCGACTCGGCGCGGCAAATATCTGATCTGCGCCCTTGACTCGGGGCAAAAATTGATGGTCCATCTGCGGATGAGCGGAAGGTTGATCATCGCCAAACCAGGCGCATCGCGCCCTCCGCACACGCATGTGGTGTTGCATCTGGCCAAGACCGACTCGGTTGAGAGTGAATTATGGTTTGTTGACCCGCGGACCTTTGGTGAAGTCGTCGTATTTGATCCTGACAAAGTCAAAACTCAAATGCCTGATTTGGTGAACTTGGGTGTCGACCCGTTGACCGACGAGTTTTCGCCCCAGATTTTGCAGGGTCTGTTCAAAAATCGGCGTGGAAATTTGAAAGCGCTGTTGCTGAACCAACATTTTGTGGCCGGCATCGGCAATATTTATGCCGACGAAATTTTGCACTTGGCGAAATTGCGGCCCGATCGTCTGCCCGGCAGGTTGACCACGGCGACGCTGACGCGACTGCATGCGGCGATCGTCGAGGTGTTGAACAAAGCCGTGGTGGCCGGTGGCAGCACCTTGAAAGACACGCAATATGTTGATTTAGACGGTCAAACGGGCAGTTTTCAGGACGAACACCGTGTTTATGGTCGTGCTGGGTTGCAATGTCTGACTTGTCGCAAGGGTCGAATTTTGATGACGGTCGTGGCAGGTCGAACGACTTGCTATTGCTCGGCTTGTCAACACTGAAGTTCAAGTTTTTCGCTGCAATATGAAGTAATCTCGGCGTCTGAGTGTTTCTTAAATCATTGACCCTTAAAGGCTTTAAGTCCTTCGCTGACACGACAGTGATGGAACTTGAGCCAGGCGTGACCGTCGTGGTCGGGCCAAACGGCTCGGGAAAGTCAAACGTGGTCGACGCCATCGCCTGGGTTTTGGGTGCCCAAGCCCCTAGTTCGGTGCGCAGTCAAAAAATGGATGATGTGATTTTCGCCGGCACATCCAAGCGCCCAGCCTTGGGTCGGGCCGAAGTCGTGCTGACGATCGACAACTCGGCGGGTTTGTTGCCGATTGAGTTTTCTGAGGTAAGCGTGAGCCGAACACTGTTTCGCAGTGGCGAAAGCGAATATGCGATCAACGGAATTAGCTGTCGATTGTTGGATGTGCAAGACCTGCTTTCGGACGCCGGCGTTGGGCGTCAGCAACACGTGATTGTCAGTCAAGGACAAATCGACGCGGTGTTGAACGCCCGACCAGAGGACCGCCGCGCAATCATCGAAGAAGCCTCAGGTGTATTGAAGCATCGCAAGCGCAAAGAAAAAGCTGAGCGTCGTCTTGAAGGCACCGAAGCAAATTTATTGCGAGCACAAGATTTGTTGCGCGAAGTTCGCCGTCAGTTGCGTCCGCTCGAGCGTCAGGCAGATGCCGCACGGCGACACGGCGCGGTTGCGACTGAGTTGCGGACGCTGCAACTTTATATTTCTGGTCGGGAAATAGCCGCATTGCGATCGCGTCTTGAAAATTCGGCAGTCGACAAAGTTGAAGGCGAGACGAACGAAAAAGCATTTCGCGCCAGACTCGCGAGTCTTGACACTGCAGTCATGGCCGACGAAGCCGAATTGACGGCACGAGGTGAATCGGGCACGAGCGATGATTTGGTGCGAGTCGAACAATTGTTGGGTCGTGCGCGCGGTCAAATCGCAGTTTTGGCAGAGCGCCGACGTTCGGTCGAACGCGACCGTGGTCAATTGGCCGACTCGGGTGTCATCGCTTCGCTCGAAGCAGATGCGGCAACGGCACGCGAAGAACTTGATCGTGTTTCGGCTGCACTCGCCGAGTTGTCAGCACAAGAACTAGAACTTGCGCGCGACGAAGCCGCACTAGTTGCTGATCGAGCCCAAGATGCTCAGTCGGCACAACAAGCGGTTCGTGGTGCAGAGTCGGCGCTTGATGCCGCGAGTGCTGCGTATGCCAAGGCGGTTGCGACTTCGGCGGGCGATAGTGCTCGAGTTGAAACGCTGCGCGCGTCGGTGGCGGCGAATGCTTCGAGTTTGAGCGAACTGAAAAATGCGACGGGCGCACTTGGCGCACTCAATGACTTAATCGAGATCGATGCGCAATGGCAGGCGGCAGTGCACGCTGGTTTGTCCGACGCGTTGAATGCAATGGTGATGACTGATAGTTCAAGTGCGCGCAAGGTTCTGACCGAATTGCAAAAGTCTGATGCGATGGGCGCGGTTGTTTCGCTGGGTGATTGGATCACCAAAGTTGCGCCAGTGGCCGTGCAAGGTGCGTCTTCTTTGCGCTCGTTCGTGCGGGCAAAAGCCGGCGCAACTTCAAACGCCGTGAATTCTTTGTTGGATGCGCTGCTGGCGCGAGTTGTGTTCGTCGATTTGTTCGAGCGTGGCATTGACATCGTGCTCGAACGACCCGATATCGTCGTCGTGACAAGCAAGGGTGATCGCTTGGCGACTAGTTCGTTGCGAGTCGGACCAAACGCCGTGACTTCGGCGGCACTCGAACGAGCCGAAGCCCGGGCGATATCCAGCGCTGCTGCTTTGAGTGATGCCGAGTCGGCGCTGAACATGCGACGGGTCGAAGTAGCGAGCGTGCGCGAACGTCTTGCAGGCGTGAGTGCGAATCAAGCGACGCAAGCCGATATCGACAGTCGAGCCATGACGGTTGTTGCCCGCCGACGCGAGTTTGATGCCAAGGCTGCCGGGTTGCGCGAGCGCAAGGGTTTGGTCGACGCTCGGTTGACCGAACTTGAGTCACGATTGCAAGCGGACCAAGGCGCACGCAGCGCGGCATCTGAGCAGCGCAGTCGTGTCGAGGCCGTATTGGGTGCGGTCGTGCGGTTGTCGAGCATTGTCGAGGGTCATGTGCGAAGTCTCGAAGTACAACAGATCGAGTTACAAGAGTTGCGCCGTCGCCAAAGCGGTGAGGTGCGTGACATTTCACATCGCCTTGACGAAGCCCGACGTGAACGATCAGACATTGAAAAGCAATTAGAAGGTCAACGCGAGCGCAATCGTCGCGTTGAACTCGAAGAATCCGAAGTCAAAGTGCGACTCGAGGGTGCGATCGAGAATTTGCGTCGTGATCTTGAAGTTGAGCCGCAACGAGCGATTGATACGCCGTTGCCAGAGTTGCCAGAGGGCACCAACCCGCTGGCTAGGCAGCGCGAACTTGAGCGCGAGTTGCGGTTGATGGGGCCGATTAATCCGTTGGCGCTTGAAGAGTTCACCGAGTTGCAATTGCGCAACACATTTTTGGAAGAACAACTTGATGATGTCAAAACCTCGCGCCGTGAATTGATGAAGGTGATCAAGCAAGTTGACCAAGAAATTCAGAGCAGTTTTGCCGCGGCCTACGCAGATGTGCGTGACAACTTCACGAAGTTGTTTGCGATGTTGTTTCCGGGTGGCACGGGTCGGTTGACGCTGACCAATCCAGACGATTTGTTGAACACCGGCATTGAAGTTGAAGCCAAGCCGAGCGGCAAGAACGTGAAGAAACTTTCGCTGCTCTCGGGTGGCGAGCGATCGTTGACCGCGTTGGCGTATTTGTTCGCCGTTTTCCGTAGCCGACCGTCACCTTTTTATGTAATGGACGAAGTTGAAGCGGCACTTGACGATGTGAACCTGCATCGCTTTTTGGCCCTCGTGCATGAATTCAGACAAGAGGCCCAACTTTTGATTGTCAGCCATCAAAAACGCACGATGGAGGCTGGCGACTCGTTGCTGGGTGTGACAATGCAATCTGGTGGTTCTTCGCGAATCGTCGTGGAGCGTGTGACCGCACAGTCGGCATAAAATAATTTATGCTCGCGCTCGAAATCTTCGCGCAACAATTCAGCGCTGATACAACACCGAAGATTTTGTTGGGGTTGGCGGCATTTGTTCTGATTTTTGGTATTGCCGTAGTTTTCGTGGGCCGGCGCGAGTCTGGACAGACAAAAGCGCGAGCCGCTATTGAAATTACGACGCCGATTACAACGGTTGATTCGACACAGGTTGCCGTTGTGGGCGTGCGCGAGAAACTGAGCAGGGTTCGCTCGTCTTTTTCTGGCGCGGTCGCGACTGCACTGACTCGATCCTCGATTACTCAAGAGACCTGGGATGAACTCGAAGAAGCGTTGCTCCGTGCCGATGTCGGAGTGGCGACGACGACCCGCGTGCTGGCGCCTCTGCGTGACTTGGTCAAAGCCAAGAAAATTGTTCAGCCGAGCGAGTTGCTCGCCGCGCTGCAAAGCGAGATGACGGCACAACTTTCAAACAGCGCCCGAGAGTTAAATTATGATCGTTCGTTGAATGCGCCGAATATCTGGCTCGTCGTGGGTGTCAATGGTGCGGGCAAGACGACGACGATCGGCAAACTTTCGGCGCAACAGGGCAAACTTGGTCGCACGGTGTTGATGGCGGCGGGCGACACGTTTCGAGCGGCGGCGGGCGACCAACTTGAGACTTGGGCGCAACGCTCGGGTGCAGAAATTGTGCGTGGCGGCGATGGTAGCGACCCGAGTTCGGTTGTATTCGACGGTGTGGCGCGGGCAACGGCCAAGAAAATCGATTTGGTGCTCGCCGACACGGCGGGCAGATTGCAGAACAACTCGAACTTGATGGAAGAACTGACCAAGGTGCGTCGTGTGGCCGACAAGGGCAGCGGCAAAGTTACCGAAGTGTTGTTGGTGATCGACGCAACGACCGGCCAGAACGGTTTGACCCAGGCCAAGCAGTTCGCTCAAGCGACTGCCGTTACTGGTGTCGTGTTGACGAAACTTGACGGCTCGGCAAAGGGCGGCATCGTGTTTGCGATCGAAACTGAGTTGCAAATACCCGTCAAACTTGTCGGACTTGGCGAAACTATCGACGACCTGGTCGCATTCAATGCCGGTGAGTTCATAGCCGCGCTATTTGAATAAAAATTGCGAGTAAAAATCACGAATAAAAATTCACAGATAACCTGACCAGCGATGTTTGAAATGCTTTCAGATCGGCTCGGTGGCGTTCTTAAAGGACTGCGCAATCGCGGGCGACTGACCGAGAGCGATGTGGCCGAAGTTCTCGCCGAAGTGCGCACAGCCTTGCTTGAAGCTGACGTCAATGTCACTGTTGTGCGCGATGTGATTGAGCGGATTCGCGCGAACACGGTTGGCGTGACTGCATCGACGGCGTTGAACCCTGGCCAGCAAATTATAAAAATTGTCAATGAAGAACTTGTGGCGATGTTGGGTGGCGAGACGCTGAAAATTAGTTACGCGACGCATCCGCCGACGGTCGTGTTGATGGCCGGTTTGCAGGGTTCGGGCAAAACCACCAGTGCCGCCAAACTTGCCAGTTGGTTTAAATCGCAGGGGCGACAACCGATGCTTGTGGGTGCCGACTTGCAACGACCAGCCGCGGTCGAACAGTTGCGCGTGTTGGGTGCGCAGATCAATGTGCCGGTGTTTTCAGAACCAGGCGACCCGGTCACGACGGCCAAACTTGGTCTGGCTGAAGCGCAGCGACTCGGCAAAGATGTTTTGATCGTCGACACTGCAGGCCGATTGGCGATTGACGCCGAGATGATGCAACAGGTCAAAAAAATTTCGCAGGTAGTGCAGCCGAAATTTACTTTCTTGGTGATCGATGCGATGACTGGTCAAGATGCCGTGACGGTTGCGAAGTCATTTGACGAAACATTGTCGATTGATGGCGTGATTTTGTCGAAACTCGACGGCGATGCACGAGGTGGTGCGGCTCTGTCGGTGAAACATGTGCTGGGCAAACCGATTGCGTTTGCTTCGACGGGTGAAAAACTTGACGCGTTTGAGCAGTTTCATCCAGATCGCATGGCGAGTCGCATTCTTGGCATGGGCGACATGCTCACGCTGATCGAAAAAGCAGAAAAAGTTTTTGAAAAAGAAAAAGCCGAGGAGACCGCGGCAAAAATGTTGGAGGGTGATTTCACTCTTGAAGATTTTCTCGAACAGTTGCAACAGCTCAAGAAAATGGGGTCGCTGCAGGGCGTGATGGGGATGATGCCCGGTATCCCCAAAGAAATGAAGAATGCGGAGATACCAGAAGATCAGGTGAAGCGCACTGAGGCGATCATTTATTCGATGACGCCACAAGAGCGCGCGAAACCCGAGTTGATCGACGGCTCGCGTCGCGTTCGCATCTCGAAGGGCTCTGGCACGACCGTTGCCGATGTCAACCGTTTGGTCAAGCAGTTCAGCGAAATGAAGAAAATGATGAAGCAAATGGGCGGCAAGGGGATGCTCGGCGGTAAGCGTGGCAAAGGGGCGACGAGCGCTGGCATGTCCGACGACTTGACCGCGGCGTTGGGCTCGCGGCTTGGGCCACGGTAGCCTGACAGGTCGGTTCGTTTGAACCATTTCGCTTAAAGATCGGAAATTCATGTCAGTAAAATTGCGTCTCTCTCGTGTGGGTAAAACCAAGAGACCTCACTATCGAATCGTTGCCGCAGATACTCGTTCGGCGCGCGACACAAACTTTCTGGAAATTCTCGGCACATATCAGCCGCAGCAAGAGCCTTCGGCGCTCAAGGTTGACAGTGCGCGAGTGATTTCGTGGCTGCAAAAAGGCGCCCTACCAACAGATCGCGTGCGCAAACTGCTAGAGATTTCGGGCACCTGGGCAGAGTTTCAGGCGACCAAGAAGCCTGCCAAATAATGTCTGACGCACAGACTGCCAATTCAACTTTGGCTCCCGTTGCATCCTCGGTGCTAATGCACATCGTGCGTTCGATCGTCGACACACCTGATGCAGTCAAGATTGAACCAGTTGAGGACGAAGGCAAAATCATCCTTGAAGTTCGCGTCGCTGACGGCGACCTCGGTCGAGTAATCGGGCGTCGCGGTCGCACAGCGCAAAGTATTCGCGCAGTCGTGCGAGCTGCGGCATCGCGCGACAATGCCGAAGTCGATGTCGACTTTCTCGACGACTGACGCCAAGACGCCAGAGGGTTTGTTGCACGTTGGTCGCGTAACGCGACCACACGGGGTGAAAGGCGATGTTTATGTTTCATTTTTTACCGATCGACCTGCACGCACTCGTGCTGGAGCGAAACTTTTTATTCAAAACGAATGGATGACGGTGACTAGTGCGCGAGGTCAGTTAGTTTCGAGCAAAACCAGCCCGAATCAGTCCACGACATGGTTGATGCATTTTGCCGGCGTTGATGATCGCAATATGGCCGAGCGCCTCAGCAAGTCGGATGTTTTTGGCGAGCCGATCGAAGATGCGAGCGTGATGTGGGTGCACGAACTAATTGGCGCGCAGGTTGAAGATGTTGCCGGAGTCAATTACGGCAAGTGCGTGGCGGTAGTCGACAACCCGGCGCATGCGCTGCTCGAACTCGAGTCTGGCGCACTGGTGCCGATCGTTTTCGTCGTCAATCGAACCAAAGAGCGCATCACGATTAATCCACCACAAGGATTATTTGATCTGAACGAAGGTGACGAGTGAGCACGAAGTCGGCTTTTCGCATCGATGTGTTTTCGATTTTTCCAAAACTTGTGGATGACTTCTGCAACGAAAGTTTGTTGGGTCGGGCACGTTCGGAGTCGATCGTCGATTTGCGTTGTCATGATTTGCGCGACTACGGCGACGAATCGAGGCGCATTGACGACGCGCTTTATGGCGGCGGTGCCGGGATGTTGTTTCGCCCAGAGCCAGTTTTCGCCGCCGTTGAAGCAGTGCAACCACAGCGACCGTTGTTTCTGCTTTCGCCTGGTGGAAGACGATTTGACCAGGGCTTCGCCGATCAATTGAGCAAGACGCAAGGTTTCAGTTTGTTGTGCGGTCGATATGAGGGCGTTGATCATCGCGTCGTTGAGCACTTGATCGACGGCGAAATTTCGATCGGTGATGTCGTGTTGAGCGGCGGCGAGGTTGCCGCATGTTTGATAATCGAGGCGACGGCACGATTGTTGCCGGGCGCGATGGGCAACGAGGCTTCGCCGGTGTCCGAAAGTTTTGGTGTTTCGCGAATGCTCGAAGAACCCCACTACACACGACCGGCAGAGTTTCGCGGATGGGAAGTTCCTGAAGTTTTGCGCAGTGGTGATCACGCCAAGATTGAGCGCTGGAGGCGGGCACAGGCGTTGCATCGCACCGTGAGATCGCGACCCGACCTGATAGAACGCCGTGGTGGGTTGAGCAGCGTCGAAAAGAGGCTGTTGGAAGAGTTCCCTTGTGTGCCGTATCCTGAAAGACCTCTATGAAACCTACAGACATCGTCGATAAGCAAATTCTTCGCACTGACATTCCAAAGGTCAGTCCTGGCGATGAAGTAAAAGTTCATGTTCGCGTCGTTGAAAGCGGCAAAGAGCGTGTGCAGATTTTTCAAGGCAACGTAATTTCGGTTTACGGTTCGGGTGTCGCCGAGAGTTACACGGTGCGAAAACTCAGTTACGGCGTGGGCGTCGAGCGAACATTTCCGATTCATAGCCCTGCGGTTGCCAAACTTGAAGTTATCAAGCGTGGCGATGTGCGTCGTGCAAAACTCAACTACTTGCGCGAGCGAACTGGCAGGTCGGCAAAAGTTCGTGAACTTCGCGAAGATCAGTAATTTCTCGTTGATTTTCTGCCAGTCGGTTTAGTCGGCATCCACATTGAACACCGACGACCTCGAACAATTTGAGGCCGAACGCGAGCTTCAATTAGCCCAAGAATATTCAGACGTCGTCAATTTATTCAAGTTCGCAGTCGAGACTGATCGCCGGTTTTATCTGGCCAACAATGTTGATGTCAAGGTCGTCGCCGAAGGTGCTCGACCATTGCTCGAGGTGACGCTTTCGGACGCATGGGTATGGGATCTTTATCGCAAGAGCCGTTTCGTGCCGAGGGTGCGCGTGATGAGCTTCAAAGACCTGAACATCGAAGAACTGCCACCTCTGGACGCCTAACAACCCAGCAGCGCGCGGTCGTGCGCATGGCGCGGGCCAAATGGGCAGAAGAGTTGGTCGCAGATTTTTACCGTCGCGATGGTTATCGAATCATCGCCCGCAACTGGCGTTGTCGACAGGGTGAACTTGACATAGTTGCATTTTTGATTTGTGACATGGTGCCGACGATTGTCGTTGTCGAGGTCAGGGCTCGAGCCACAGATTATTTTGGCTCGCCACTTGAGTCGGTGACGCACGCGAAGCAAAAAAAGTTGCGCGTCGCAACGAAAAAGTTTTTGAGCAGCGAGAGTCGCGTTTATGGCACAGTGCGGTTTGATGTGGCGTCTGTTTTGGGGACGAAAATTGAAGTCGTGCAAAATGCGTTCTAAATTTTTGCGCGGCGATCCCAACAGGCGTAGTGCCAATGACGGCGCAGGTCGGGCGCTTCGGCGGGCACACAAACATAGTGACCCATGCCTTTGGTAATTTCTTGGTTGCAGCCGGGGCAGATATAACTCTTGAGCGCTTCGTAGGGTTGCACACGGCGAACTTCGACATCGCCGTATAAACCATCCCAAATTGATTTTGACATTTGATGAGACGTTTCGTTAGCCGAAGAGAGCCCAGATCACGAGTGCGGCAATCGCCAGCATCGCACTGGCGACGATGAGATAATCGATCGGGCGGGTGTTGCGTTTGCGAGTCGGGTTGAATCCCATATGGCAAGTATCGTCTATGCAATGGAAACTCTGCAGGTTTTTCGCGAAAATTCTGTCGTAACGGTGACGATTAACCAGCCAAAGAGAAAGAATGCGATCAATCCGGCGATGTGGGATGGATTGACCGAGATTTTTCGGGAGATTGCTTCAAATACGAGCGACCGTGTCGTGGTCGTGACTGGTGCAGGCGACGATTTTTGTTCTGGTGCCGACCTGAGTGGTCGTGGTGCCAGAAGTGGTGACAGTGCCGGTGCGAGTGCGCAAAATCAAGTGCATCATCTGGCGGCGATGCGACGGGTGAACGATGCGTGCATTGCGTTGCAACGGATGCCCCAACCGACGATTGCCAAAGTGCGTGGCGTAGCCGTGGGTGCCGGTTGCAACTTGGCGCTCGGATGTGATTTGGTGGTGGCGTCTCAGACGGCACGATTCTCCGAAATATTTGCGCGACGCGGGCTATCGCTCGACTTTGGCGGTTCATGGTTGTTGCCGCGGCGAATTGGTATGCATCGCGCCAAAGAACTTGCGTTGCTCGCAGAAATCATTGGCGCAAGTGATGCGCTCGAAATGGGGCTCGTGAATCGTGTGTTGCCCGACGGCGAGGTTGATTCATTCGTCGACAACTGGGCGCGCAAACTTGCCCTCGGACCGCCGATTGCTTTGGCGCAAACCAAACGGTTGCTGAACAACTCGTTGAATGTCACGCTTGAAGAGGCATTGGATGACGAGGCGGCAGCACAGACGATCAACTTTGCAACGAGTGATACCGCCGAGGCGATGCGGGCATTTATCGAAAAGCGAGAGCCAAAATTTATCGGAAGATAGTTTTTTCGGTCGCCGTTGTGGCGATGTCCGTGTTTGACGCGGGCGTTAGCGCAGGTCTGGCCAAGGCTGATGCTGCAGAATTTTTTGTGGCGACGGCACCACCAGTTGATGACACGATCCCTGATGAGCAAGGTGGTGGCGGCACCGTGATCGATGAATCGTTGCCACTAATCGACCCGGCAACCCAGACCACACTGCCTGCGGGTTGCACGGCACCGCGCGCGGCTACGGCGACATTTTTGGGCGAGTTGGTTTCGACCGATGATTTGTTGGCGACATATCGAATAGTGCAAGTACGCGGGGGGTCGCTCGGGGCATATGTCAATGCCGGATTAATTTCAGTGCGTTACGCCGATCGTGAAACTCGTTTTCTTGACGCCGGGGCGATTTATCTGGTCGGCGCCGGCGCGAGCGAGTTGTTTGCGACGCTTGAGTCAAAAGTGCGCACAAAAAAAGAATTGTTTGGTGGCGATGCGGTCGTTGGTATCGACGAGTCGGACACACCATGTCCAAAATTTGAAGATCCTGTTATAACTTTGCAACCCAACGGCGAATTCATCGAGGCGGGGGTGTTCTCGCTTCTGCGCAAGCAGCCAAGTGGTTTGTTGCAAGTCGTTGTTGTGCCAGTTTTATTCGTATTGATGTTTTTGATCGGTCTCGTGATTATCAAGCGACTTCTTGCCGGCGCTCGCCGATAGTCAGGTTGGTAATAACGCGGCAATAACGCGGTCAGCGACCAGCAAAAGCCCGGGTTGCGGCCGCGCGAATTTCGGTTACGGCGTTGGTTAATCCTTTTGGATCGCGAAACAATGCGCTGCCGGCGATCAAAACATTGGCGCCACTTTTCGCTGCGCCAGAAACCGTGTCGACGCTTATGCCACCGTCAACTTCGAGGTTGACTTTGTCGTCAAGATTCGCCGACGAGATCATTTTGCGCACCTCGGCGATTTTCGGCTCGATTTCGTGCATATATTTTTGGCCGCCAAAACCTGGGCGCACCGTCATCACCAAAACCATGTCGACAAGATCCAGCGCATTGGCAACCGCGCTGGCGGGAGTTTCGGGGTTCAGCGCAACGGCCGCATTGGCGCCAAGACTGTTTATCGTTTCGAGAGTTTCACGCAAGTTTTCGCACGCTTCGACATGTACGATCAGCCGACTGCAGCCTGCTTCAACGTAGCGACTCGCCATTTTTTCGGGTGTCAGCACCATCAGGTGTGCCTCAAACTTCAGTTTTGTGAGCGAGCGAGTCGAAGCGATGATGTCGGGGCCGAATGTCAGGTTGGGCACGAATTGGCCGTCCATTACATCCCACTGAATTAAGTCCACACCGGCTTGGTCAAGTTCGCAGATCGCCTCGCCAAGTCGCGAAAAATCAACCGGCAACACCGACGGCGCGATTTGAATCGGTTTCATATCTCGCTACAGCCTAGGGTTCACGATGATGATTAACGAAAATGTGACCGTCGAGCGCATGGTCGCGGGCGGCGATGGTCTGGCGCGATTGGCCGACGGGCGAGTGGTTTTTGTGAACGGCGCAATCACTGGCGAGCAGGTTGCGATCGAAATTACGACCAACAAAAAAGATTTCGCGCGCGCGAATATCGTCGAGATTCTGAGTGCTTCGCCGCATCGTGTGACCCCGCCGTGCAAATTTGTGGCTCTTGGCTGTGGCGGCTGCAGTTGGCAGCATCTGGAAATTTCGCAACATATGTCGACAAAAGTTGCGATTGTCAACGAGGCATTACGCCGCACGGCAAAGATTTCTGAGAGCGATGTCGCTGGACTTGTAAAGGTTGGCGGTTCGGTCAGTGCACATGCATCGCGGACAACTTTGCGCATGGCCGTATTGCCCACCGGAAAACTCGGTTTTCGCCGCGCGAGCAGCAACGAACTCGTTGAAACTTCACCGTGTCTTGTGGCGCACGACTTGCTAAACGAAATGATCGCAAGTGCTCGCGTCAAAAATGCGACTGAAGTGA
>JAQCDY010000031.1 GCA_027729785.1 Actinomycetota bacterium
GCCCAATGAACAAATGACAAGTTTGATTTCAGCCCACCTGCTTGGCGCCGTAGTTCTTGAAAAACATTTCACCCTTGACAAAACACTTCCTGGCAATGATCACTATCACGCGATGGATGAAAAAGACCTGGCCAGATTTCAAGTCAGCGTAAAACAAGTGCACGAGTTGCTCGGGTCGTCGCGATCAAAAGCGCCGATCGCAACCGAAGAAATATCTCGACTGAATGCTCGTCGCAGCATTGTTTTAACTCGTGATTTAAAAACTGGCCACACAATCGCCGAACAAGATCTAGTTGCCAAACGACCTGGCACAGGCATCAGCCCAATGAAATGGGATGACGTACTTGGCAAGAAACTCGCTCGCGATTTGCCCGAAGACCACATTTTGACTTGGGACGATCTCACTAAATCATGACTAAGTTGAATGCGCTTTGTTTGATTCAAGCAAGAACAGAGTCGAAGCGACTTCCGAGTAAGGCGTTGCTCAAACTAGGTGAGTATCCGATTTTGGAGTGGGTAATTCGCCGAGTTCAAAGTAGCAAGAAGTTGTCGCAAGTGGTTCTCGCCACAACGACTCGACCTGCAGATGATGCCCTGTATGAGTTGGCGATTTCATTAGGTATCGAAGTCTTTAGAGGCGATGAAAATGACGTGCTCGCCAGGTTCACTGGCGCCACAGAATTATTTCCTGCCGATGTCGTGGTGCGTGTTTGTGCGGATAATCCTTTTGTAAGTGGTCATGAGATTGATGTTTTGATTTCAGATTTTGAAGCTAATCCTGTTGACTATCACTTCAATCATCGACCCGATAGTAGATGTGATTACCCTGATGGCGCTGGCGCCGAACTGTTTACACTCGAAGTGCTTCGCAAGTTGAATTTGAGCGTCACCGACAACTCGATGCGTGAACATTTAACCCTCGCACTCAGCACGCTCGGCGAACATCGTATTCGGGCAGTAGAAGCTAGATCGAGCGTGGCATATCCATATCTCAAGTTTGATCTTGACGTAAAAACAGACTATGAGACATTGACTCAATTAGTCGAGACCGCAAATCTCAACTTTGAGTCAACAATTGAAGAAATAGTTAGAGCCAAAATTGCTCTTGAGGTACAGCACAAACTCGAGTTGCTTTTTGGATTGAATCGAAGTCTTGCCGGCCAAGATAATCGTGAGACTTTAAATGGTCTTAAGGACATTGTCGATTTGGAGATTTTCGAAGTTCCGTCTGGAACGAAGGTTTTTGATTGGGTCATTCCGCAAGAGTGGAAGATTTCTCAGGGCTTCATTGAAGACGCGAACAATAATCGAATAGTTGATATTCAAACGAGCCCACTTCATGTTGCTTCATATAGTCAGCCTTGCGACTTGAAGTCTTCATTCGAAGAAGTTTCATCGCATATACATACTCACGAAGTTCTTGATCGAGCAATTCCTTATAGAACTCTGTATTACAAGTCGGACTGGGCTTTCTGTGTCAACAAGCAACAACTCAAACAATTGAAGTCAGCTGAACAGCCGCTACATCTGGTGATTGATTCTGAATTTACAAAGGGTTCGATGAGTTATGGAGAGAAAGTACTCGTCGGCAAGTCGAATCGAGAGGTTTTAATATCTGCGTACATTTGCCATCCAGCGATGGCTAATGACTCGCTCAGTGGTGTCTTGTTGACTGCAATGTTGGCTAGACACATAAATTCGAATCGCAATCGAAAATGGACATACAGAATAGTTTTCGTACCTGAAACTATTGGCGCAATTGCGTACCTAAAGATCAATGAAGAAAAGATGAAAATGATTGACTTTGGGTTGCAGGTCACAACCGTTGGTGGCCCAGGCAGTTATCAGGTCAAAGAGTCTTTCAATCCAGGCCATTTTCTCAATTCGATATTGAGAGGTGTCTTAGATCGCAACCAAAAAGACTATGAGATAAAAGAGTTTGACATTCATGGCAGCGATGAGAGACAGTATTCATCTCCAGGTTTCAGAATTAATATGACGACATTGGCCAAAGATATTTACTACACCTATCCGCAATATCATTCTTCTCTTGACAACCTAGAATTTGTTAACGGTGAGCAGATTGCCGAGACTTTTGATTTGTATGTTCAAGTAATTGACGAAATCGAAAAACTGAGAATTTATGAGCGCATTGATCCACACGGTGAGCCAATGTTGTCTCAACATGGTTTATATGAAATATTTGGCGGTTCATTACTGCCAAATTTAAAGATTTCACACCTTGATCTAGTCCTGTCTGTCTTATTCTTATCGGACGGATTGATGCCCACATCTGAGATTGCAGCAAGACTTAAAGTCGAACTGAAAAGTATTGAAAAAATTTGCCTGTTATTGGTTTCTAAAAATATGCTTAGAGAGATTTAACCAATGCGGGTCTTGTTATTTTCAGGCTCACATTCTCGGCATCTTTTTGTGTTGTCAAAACTGCTGCAACTTGATGCTGATTTTAGGGTCGTTGTAATGGAGCGTGAATCGGTGATGCCTGAAATTCCAAAAAATATCGCCTCTCGTGATCGGTCAAATTTTGATTTGCACTTCAAAAATCGTTTAGAAACTGAGTCGGCAGCTTTTGGTGAATTGACTTTTCGGTCGACTTACTCAGGAATAGACATGACTGTTTGCAATTCAAAAACCTTAAACTCGAAAGAAACTGTGGACTTCGTAAAACGAGAGACCAATGACGTTTGTATTGTTTTTGGCAGCGATTTGATTAACGGAGATCTTCTGCAGTCATTGCCTACGCTTTCACTAAATTTTCACCTGGGTTTGTCTCCTTGGTATAAAGGTTCAGCGACATTGTTTTGGCCATTTTTCTTTATGGAGCCACAATGCGCCGGCATCACTATTCATAAAATTGTTGCAGCCGCAGACGCTGGTGAGATACTCCACCAGTCTGTACCAATCTTAAAAACAGGAATGGGCATTCACGATGTTGGTGTAGCGACAGTTCTGCAAGGCGTCAACGACCTCGTGAGTGCGCTTAAGAAAATAATTGTCGGCACACCATTAAATTTCACCACCCAGCGAACTCTGGGGCGACTATTTTTGACCCGCGATTTTGAGCCACATCATTTACGCATTAATTATGATCTTTTCAACGATCGTATGGTAGACCAATATTTGAGTGGTCAACTTGGTAACAAAACTCCAAAACTTATTGCGAATCTTTGAGAATTCTTGAGTAGCGTGCAGGCATGTCAAATTCAAAGCCAAATGTTGAAATTCCAAGCACTCCAGCGCCACAAGGTTTAGTAATCGAAGACATCACTGTCGGCGATGGCCAAGAAGCAGTGAGCGGCAAAAATGTTTCGGTACATTACGTCGGCGTTGCGTGGAGCACCGCGAAACAGTTCGACGCGTCATGGGATCGCAACGAACCGTTTGATTTTGGTCTTGGTGCGAGTCAAGTCATTTCAGGCTGGGACAAAGGCGTCGTCGGTATGAAGGTCGGTGGCCGTCGCAAACTTACGATTCCGCCAGACATGGGTTACGGCAGTCGCGGCGCCGGTGGCGTGATCAAAGGTGGCGAGACGCTCGTGTTCGTCGTTGATTTGTTGAACGTTTTTTAACTAGCCGAGATTTGTTTTTTGCGATAGTGGTTTCGACAAAGTAATTCGTAACGCACAACATCGCCGAACAACGGCGCGATCGTGTTTTTATCGGTATCACCAACCATCACCGTTTCGCCCTCGAGCACGACTTTGTCGTTGACCAAGCGGGCGTTGTTCGTCGCTCGTGCGCCGCACCAACAACGCGCTTCGACTTGCATTTCAATTCGCTGATCGGCAATCTCGAGCAACCTGCGTGTGCCGTCAAATAGCAAACCTTTGAAATCGGTAATTAGCCCGAAAGCATAGACATCGACATGAAGTTCGTCGACGATTAGTGCAAGTTGATCACACTGTTCCACAGAGCAGAACTGCGCTTCGTCACAAACGATAAATTGCAACGGCATTCTTGAGAGCGCCAATTCGTAAAGATTTAGTTCCGGCGCCATCTCAATCGCTGGTGTCGACACGCCCAAGCGACTTGTAACTTGACCACCATCACGGTCGAGTTTGGTCAACAGCAAACCAGCCAGCCCGCGAGTGGTGAGATTGTGATTTATCTGCAACGCGAGTGTGCTTTTGCCCGACCCCATCGTGCCGTAGTTGAACCGCAATGTTGCCATCTCAGGGCAAAACGCTACCTTGCTTTGACTGTTATAAAAAAACGTGTTCACGAATTAGGGTAAAGATGTAATGACAAGCCTCGAGCTCGCAAAATATATTGACCATACGTTGCTTGCCCCCGAAGCAACTGGTCGGGATGTAGCCAAACTTTGTCTAGAAGCCAACGAGATGAAAGTCGCCGCAGTCTGCATCTCGCCGTCACTTTTGCCGTTACCGAATGGATTACTGTCGGGCGACATCGCCCTCGTATGCGTAACAGGCTTTCCGTCCGGCGCCCACGCTGGCGCCACTAAATCTTACGAAGCCGCCACTGCGGTCAAGAACGGTGCGACCGAAATCGACATGGTCGTGAATTTGGGTTTTGTCTATGACTCGATGTGGTTGGAACTCGGCGACGAAATCTCGGCCGTACGCCGAGGTATCGGCAATTCAGTCAAATTGAAAGCGATCATCGAGTCGGCGGCGCTTACCGATGAGCAAATTGTGATGACCTGTCGTGTGGCAGTTGCCAATGGCGTGGATTTTGTCAAGACATCAACGGGTTTTCATAAGTCTGGTGGTGCCACGGTGCACGCCGTGCGCTTGATGCGTGCAACTGTCGGCAATTCAATTGGCGTCAAAGCAAGTGGCGGCATCCGCACGCGCGAATCAGCACTTGAAATGATTAAGGCCGGCGCCTCGAGGCTCGGCACATCTGCAACCCGAACAATTTTGGTGGGTTAGTTAAGAAAACCGCTCATTGGCAAGGACTCGCGTTGCAACCAGTTGTCGCTCGGGTAGTTCGCAGTTCCGTCGATCGCGTGAATCGTGTATGCATGTCGAGGCTTGTCGCTCGTGTTCGGTCCTGATCGATGGGGCAGCGTGCCGTTCAGCAAAATCAATGTGCCGCGAGCGGCTTCAAGTGGCACGAGACCCTCGGTTGGATACGGCGTCGGATCAAAAACCTCGTTATATGTGGACTTGCGATCATCGGATAGTCGATTGCGAGTCTTGACAGGTATGCGATGCCCGCCGGGTAGCGCCCACATGCAACCGTTTTGAGTTGTCGCGTCGTCAATCGCAAACCAAAAACCGATCACCGATTGCGGTTCCGTCCATAAATAAGTGTGATCGACATGGGAAGTAACTTCACCACCGATTCGGGGTTGCTTGAAGATGTACATCGATTGCAACAGTTGCGCCTGCTTTAAACCGACAGATTTTGCGACGGCGGCCAAGCGACTTGAGTGACTGAATTCTTTAAACACCAAATCAAGATCATGCATCGCATGGCCCAATTTGTTCAAGCACAAATGTGCGTCTTGACGCAGTTCGCCTTGCTCATTGAACGCATCTTTTTCGAAAAAGCAGCGGATCTTGTCGCCGCTCGTCAGAAAATAATCTTCCGATGCGTGCACGGCCGTGCCGTCAGCGGTGAACACAGTCGCTTCTTGTGGCGACGGACAATATTCTTTTGCCAAGATCATTGCCTGATCACGAAGTTTTAAGCATGCGCTGTCGTCGACAAAATTTGGCAGAACCAGATATCCGTTTTGATTGAAGAATTCGGCTTGTGCCGTTGTTAAACCATCTTGAGCGATCATCGCGATTAATCAGCTTTTGGGTTTACAAATACAGACTCTTCCGGAAACGCGACCGGCAACATTTCACTGAGTTTTCGCGGTTCACCGTTGACTTCGAGCAACATGTTGGCGCCACCGTGCTCCCACAATAATTGTCGACAGCGACCACACGGAGTCACTGGTTCTCCGTTGCCAAATACGCACACTGCGACAAGTCTTCCGCCGCCTGATTTGATTAATTCGCTGACCAAACCACATTCTGCACACAGAGTCATGCCATACGAGGCATTTTCAACATTGCAACCAGTGATGATGCGGCCGTCGTCGACGAGTGCGGACGCACCAACTCTGAATTTCGAATATGGCACGTAAGCATTTTTCGCCACGGCAAGCGCCGTGTTTCTCAGCAGTGTCCAATCAATTGGTCTAGTCATGATGTAGGCAACAGTAGTGCCGAAAGCCAAGCTAGTTATTGTTGACGCTTGCCAGCACTTGTTTACCCAAGGCTTTGACCTTGTTGATTGTTGAGTTGCGATCAATCGTTAGACACTTCCGATCGCGCACAACGACTTTGCCATCAACAAGAACATGCAGCACATCTGCCCGAGTGACGCAAGTAGCAATCGTTGTATGCGGATCAAAATTCGGCGTCAGCGAGGGCGAGTCTGCGTCAAACACGAGCAGATCGGCGCGCTTGCCAACTTCGAGCGAGCCAATCATGTGGTCAAGTTGCAGCGCACGCGCGCCGTTAATTGTCGCCATGCGCACGAGTTCGACACTCGGCAACACGGCAGGGTTTTTGGCATTGGTTTTTTGCATGTATCCCGCGAGGCGAATTGCAATCCACAAATCAATGTCGTTGCCAGATGCCGGGCCATCGGTGCCGAGCGCGATGTTCACACCTGCGCTTTGTAGATCCAAAATTCTTGCGATACCGCTGGCGAGTTTGAAATTTGACGCAGGACAATGCACGACCGTGGCCGAGTTTTGCGCAATCAATTTTATGTCGTCGTCGTTGAGGTGCACACCGTGCGCAAGCACACTGCGGCGCAACAAATTTGTGTCATTGAGAACTTGAATTGGTGTGCGACCACCGTGGCGATGCGCCACGAGTTGCATCTCGCCAACTGTTTCGGAGGCGTGTACGTGAACGCGCGCCTCAAATTTCGCCGCCAAGTCGGCGATCGTGCGAAGTTGTTCTTCGCTCAGCAAATATGTGCTGTGCGGAGCGACCCAACCAGTCGTGCCGATCGTGTCACGCGGTGCTTCTAGCCACTTCGTCGCCCACTTCAGGCGATCGGCAAACTTGAGTGGCTCGGGGCCGTCTGTCTCTAAAAAGTTTGGACCAGTCTGCAGCCGCATGCCACTTGATTTTGCGACCGCCATAGCCGCATCAGGCAGGTAATACATGTCGAGCGATGTTGTGATGCCACCCAGCAGTGATTCGAGCGCGGCGAGTTCGGTGCCTGCGTGTACGGCGTCATAATTCAGTACGCGAACTTCGGCGGGCATCAGACGCGCAAGAAAATCTTCAAGGCTCATGTCGTCGCCAAGACCACGAAATAGCGTCATCGCGAGATGCGTGTGACTGTTGATCAAACCTGGCATCACGATCGCACCGCGAGCATCGATCGTTTCGCCTGCGTTGTTGGCAATCGGTGCCGAGGAGATTGCACGTATCGAACCGTCGCCACCGACGACTAGAGATCCATTTTCAATGACCGAAGCCGACTTGTCAACCGTGACGATTTGCGCATTGTTGATCGCAATTCGGTCTTGTGTGTTGGTCGACATGACTGTTACTTGTTGTTCTCGAGATCGATTTGTTTGAGAATTTCGGCCAATAGACCGCCCACGCGCGACGCCGAGGCTTTGCCGATCGCCAAGACTTCGTCGCCAGAGAGTTTTCCACCCGAAATGCCCGCAGCAAGATTCGTTGCCAGTGACAATGCAAGAACTTCCATGTTCATGTGTCGGGCGGCGATTGTCTCCATTACGGTCGACATGCCAACGAGGTCGGCGCCCCAGACTCGGGCGGCGCGAATTTCTGCGGGTGTCTCAAAGTGCGGGCCGTGAAATCCCATATAAACGCCTTCGTGCAAAGTCGGGTCGACACGCTTGGCGATTGTGCGAAGTCGCTCGCTGTATGCATCGGTCAAGTCGACAAAACGGCCATGCAGTGGTGCAGGTGCGTCTTCGCCAGTTAGTGGCGAGAATCCGGTCAAGTTGATGTGATCAGAAATGAGCGCCGTCGCGCCGACACCCCAATCTTCGCGCAGACAACCTGCGGCATTTGTTAAGACAACAGTTTTGCAACCCGAAAATGCCGCAGTGCGAACTGCGTGTACGACCGCGTTGACGCCATGACCTTCGTAAAGATGCGTGCGACCCGTGAGCAAAAGCAAGCGCGACTTGCCGACCGTGACACTTTTAAGAGTGCCGCCATGGCCGATTGCCGATGGCTTGATGAAACCAGGAATCTCAGTTACCGAAATTTCGTTGGTCGCTTCGAGTACCGAGGCGGCATGCGCCCAACCCGAACCCAAGACCGCCAAAATATCGTGATCGCCGCCAAATTTTTCGACGAGTACTTCTGCTGCCTGCTTGGCCAAGTCGTATGCATTTGTTGCGCTCGCAGTTCCCATGAATTCAGGCTACGGCGAGAAGCGAACCTTGTCTTACGACCAAGTCCCTTCTAATTCGTAGAGCACCACCGTGCTCGTTTTTACAATCCATAAGCCGGCGCCTGCCTGACGAAAGTATTTTTTCAATTCGTTGCGATACCACGAACCTGTGCGCGCGTAAATTTCGAAGTCTGTGACATCGCGATCGACATTGTGACGCAAATCATTTTTGGTCGGCACTTCAAAGAATAAAACGTGCTTTGTCGCCTTGGCAATATTCTTGATCGCAGACCGAGCGGCGCGTTCATCTAAATATTGCAGCACGCTTTGGCAAATTACGAGATCAAACTTTCTCGACGGCGCCCAAAGGCTTATATCGCGAAGTTCGTGACCGTATTTGCGACATGCATGTTCGCTGACATCCACCGAAAGTACTTTGGTCTTCTTGTGGTTCGTGCGATACCACTCAGACCAATAGCCGACGCCCGCGCCGATGTCTAGAACCGAGCGCACTGGTATATCCCACCAATTACAAAACTCGTTAACACCGCGTGCCAAAGTTTCAATCTTGCGCCGCGAATGCATCGGGGTCGTCGAATAGAAGCGTTTAAAAAACTCAGCATCAAACTGCGATCTTGGCACCTGTGTTGTGTAGCAGGTCTTTGAGTAGTCTTGCCACACGAGTAAATAATCGAAACAGAGATGAGACAAAATGTCGGTTTATGACGCAAAAATCGCCGGGTTATCCGGCCAAAAAGATTTGCTCAGTTCCTTGAACGGATCAGTGACGCTCGTGGTCAATGTGGCCTCGAAGTGTGGCTTGACGCCGCAGTACACGGCGCTCGAGGCTCTGCATGAGCAATATTCGGCGCAGGGTTTTTCGGTTCTGGGTGTGCCATGCAATCAATTCGGTGCGCAAGAACCAGGTTCGGCGAGCGAAATCGAGACATTTTGTTCGACGAACTATGGCGTGACGTTTCCGATGTCCGAGAAAATCGAAGTTAACGGCGCAGGGCGTCACGAGTTGTACAACACACTGACTAGTGTCGCCGACGCCGAAGGACACTCGGGCGACATCCGCTGGAACTTCGAAAAGTTTTTGATCAGCCGCGACGGCAAGGTCGTGTGTCGCTTTAATCCGACAGTTGCGCCAGACGCCCCAGAAGTCGTCAGTGCAATCAAAGAGCAATTGGGCAAATAACTCATGCGAACCGTCAAAGTTGCCGCATTGCAAATGTCAATGTCGACAAAAGTCGACGAGAACATCGCTACAGCCGAGAGACTTGTGCGTAGCGCCGCGAAACAAGGCGCACAAATCATTTTGATCCCAGAACTCTTCGAGGGTCATTATTTTTGCAAAGATCAAACGACTGACGACTTAAATCGGGCGATTGAAATGTCGTCGCACCCAACGGTCGCGCATTTCGCCAAGGTTGCTAAAGAGTTGAGTGTTGTTTTGCCGATCAGCGTCTATGAGCGGGCCAATAATTCGTTGTTCAATTCGGTGGCGATAGTTGACGCCGATGGCAAAGTGCTTGGCACATATCGCAAAAGCCATATTCCGGATGGGCCGGGATATAACGAGAAGTTTTATTTCAGCCCGGGCGACACTGGTTTCAAGGTTTGGCAGACAAAATACGCCAAGATCGGCGTCGGTATTTGTTGGGACCAATGGTTTCCTGAAGCGGCGCGCGTGATGACGCTGCGTGGCGCAGAAATTTTGCTTTATCCGACTGCGATCGGCAGCGAGCCGTCAAATTCCGAACTTGATTCATCTGGTCATTGGCAACGTGCGATGCAAGGTCACGCCGCCAGCAACTTGACGCCGGTGATGGCTGCCAATCGCACGGGTCGTGAAGTCGGTCGAGTAACTGAGATTACTTTTTATGGATGCTCGTTCATCTGTGATGCAACGGGTGCAAAAGTTGCCGAAGCCAATCGCACCGAAGAAACCGTCTTGCTCGCAAGTTTCGACCTCGAAGCCCAAAAACTCGCACGAACCTTCTGGGGTTTGTTCCGTGATCGTCGCCCCGAGTTGTATCAGCCACTGATGAGTCTTGACGGGCTCGATCAGTGAGCATGCCGGCCGAGTTTTCTCGGCACGAGCGCACCGTAATCTGTTGGCCGGCCCGTTCAGAAATTTATGGCGCGCGTCTCGGTGAGGCGCAAACCGCGCATGCAGCGCTCGCCAACACGATTTCGGGATATGAACCCGTGTCAGTTATCGCCAATCCAAACGATGTCTCGAGTGCGCGTCGTGCATGTGCCGAAAATGTTGAAGTCGTCGCACTCGAAATTGACGATGCTTGGTTTCGCGATTCAGGGCCCAACTATGTGATTGAAAACGGTGAACTGATCGCAACATGTTGGCAGTTCAACGGCTGGGGCAAAAAGTTCGTCCCGTTCGACAAAGACGCGACGATCGCCTCGCGTTGGGCGAGTCAGGCTGGTCACGAAACTCGACTAATCGACATGGTTCTCGAGGGCGGCTCGATAAATGTTGACGGTGCGGGCACGCTGATCACGACCGAACAGTGTTTGCTCAACCCGAATCGCAATCCGAAACTTTTGCGCGAGCAAATTGCGAATCGTTTGTGCCGCGAACTCGGTCAACAGCAAGTCGTATGGCTGCCATTTGGTCTGGCTCTCGACGATGACACCGATGGTCATGTTGACAATGTGGCCGCGTTCATCGGGCCCAAGACAGTGATTATGCAAGGTTGCGACGACAAGAACGAAGAAGACTTCGTGCGTTGTGCAACAAACATTGCAGTGGCCAAAGACGCGGGGTTAACCGTGCACGAGATGCCGATCTTGCCGTTTGTTGTCACTGATTCGATTCGTGCGGCAGTGCCGTATCTGAATTTTTATATTTGTAACGGCGCAGTGATTGTGCCCGTTTGTGGCCATGGTGCTGACAACGAAATGTTGGCGCTACTTGGCGAATTTATTCCAAGTCACGACATTGTTGGTCTTGAGATCGGCGAGATTCTTGCGCGGGGCGGCGGCGGCATTCACTGCATCACCCAGCAGGTGCCCACTGTTTAATCGTTAGACGGGGGCGTCCATGTTGCGCAGGGGCAAGACTTGCGCGGGCAGATTCGCCCATAAATCAGAGAGCAACTCGTCGCGCAACGCACGAACCGATTTGTCGTTCCAGCGGTTGACATGTTGCAACGGATCATTGACCAGGTCGTAAAGTTCACCCTCGCCAAATTTGTTCATCGTGCCGTCAAGTGCGGCGGTGCAAACCCAATTGTCGCGACAAATCGTGCGCAGATGCACGATCTTGCCAAACAGCACGCTGTCCCATTCGGTAAGCACGCGCTCGTGACCAAGAACCTGCGCGTCGCGATCATCCACGGGCAAACACGGCGCCTCGGTATATTTCGGTCGGTCGATGCCAGCAATGTGGGCAAATGTCGCGGCCAACGAAACCAAACCAACAGGTGCGCTAACTCGTGCTGGCGCAGTTTTGGCACTCGGTGCCGGTCGCCAAATAAGCGGCAACCGCATCAATGAATCGACATGATATGGGCCTTTGAATAGCAAGCCGAAGTCGCCTTGAAACTCGCCGTGGTCGGTCGTATATATGACATCCAGATCGCTCGACCAACCGCGCGCATTGATCGCATTGAGCACGTCACCAATTGCATCGTCGATCAATTCGTTTTCGACGTGCGTGAACGCGTTTACTTCGCGAACTTGATCGGCTGTCATCGCGGCCGGCACCCATCGTGCGGGCGCTTCATAATTTGAAACGAAAGTGCCGTCATACCAACCGCGCCAGTGACGCAACTTGTCATCAATAATTTTTTCGCGCTTCGATTTATCTTCGACATAGCCTTCGGGCAGGTCGAGTTCGCGCCATGGCACGCGATGCAACTCGGATGCGGGCGGGTCCCACGGGTGGTGCGGATCGGGAAAACTCATCCAACAAAACCAATCTTTGTCCGCCGGCAAAGAGTTCAACCAGTTGATTGTTTGCTGCGCCACCCAATGTGTGTGATACCAATCAGTTGGTATCGGGTTTACTTTTAATTGCGGCGCGTTCGTGTCGCCGCCACCTTGTGCATTGACCTGCAACTCGTTGTCAAGCACTCTGTAGTAACCAGCAATCGCTTCAGGGTGATTGTCGCGCACCCATTGTGAATAATGCAATTGCCCGACCGCACCGTGCGTCGAAAGTTCCATGTGGTCAAAACCGCGGTGCGGGTCGGCGGGGTTATCGATTGTCTTGCGTTGATTGCCCATTCGATTTTCTGTAAATCTCAAAAATGGATCAAGTAGCGGCTCAAAATGCGCCTTACCGATCAGTGCCGTCGTATAACCAGCACGCCGCAGGTCGCTGGCGATGCTCGGCGCGTCTTCGGGCAATGGCACGCCGTTCATCCATACGCCGTGCGTGCTGACATGTTGACCGGTGATCATCGTGCTGCGCGACGGCATGCACACAACATTTTGTGGGTGCGCGCGATCAAATGTGATGCCCGCTCGACTGAGAGCATCGATGTTTGGTGTGCGCGCGATCGTGCCACCGTTGCAACCCAGCGCGTCATATCGCTGCTGATCGGTAGTAATGAACAAAATTTTTCGGCCCATAATCATTTGCCGTCGAACATTTGTTTGACTTTTTCTAAACCGAGGCTTGCTGCGCCGGCGATTGGAAGCGCCAAAACTTCAGGGTCCATATCGGTTGAATACATCACCAAACATCGATCGTTGCCATCAGGTATGACGTCAACAGTGCCGAGATGAAATTTGATCAGTGAATTATTGACGATCTTGTATTGAAATCTGCGCAAGTCATGGTCGAGCGTGACGATGTCTTCTTCGAACACGATGCCGCCAGCCAAAGTTATCCACCGCTTGTTGCCCTCGACGCGACACTCGCTAATCGGAAACCATTCGTGCAGTCGCTCGGGGGCACCCACGAACGACCAAACTTTGTCCGC
>JAQCDY010000032.1 GCA_027729785.1 Actinomycetota bacterium
CAAATTTGTTGCGCCATGTGAGTGATCGCACCGGGTTGCATCGCCCCCGCATTTTCGCCAGAGTTCTCGTTCGACTTCGTCTTCTTAGAGTTACCAGCGCCACCGTCAGCCATCGACTGAAAACTTCCAAAGTCAAGACCTGCGCAAAACGAATTGCCGTTACCCGACAGCACAACCGCGCGAATTTCTCGATTCGTCACAAGATCTTTGCCTGCTTTGGCAATCGCATCGAACATCGCTGGGTCAAGTGCATTGCGCTTGTCGGCACGATTAAGGCGCACATCGGCTATGCATTGGCTGATCGTCACAGTGACTCGGTCGTTGTAATTCTTGGTTTCAGTCGTCGACGCCATTACTACTCCTGCTTGTTAAGTACACATTAATTTAACTAGACAAGTCTCGCATCTCCGTCGGCTCGTGGCACACTTAAAGGCATGAAACTCAACTTGACCAACGACGAACTTCTCTCAACCACCCGCAGCGTGCGCAAACGCCTCGACTTCGACCGTCCTGTCGAGCGCGCGGTCGTCGAAGAGTGCCTCAACCTCGCACTTCAGGCACCGACGGGCAGCAATAGCCAGGGTTGGCACTGGATCGTGGTCGAAGATGCTGTCAAGCGCAAAGCCCTTGCCGATATTTACAAAGAAAATTTCAAGCTTTACGCCAGCCTGCCTGGGCGCAAGTTTGCCGAAGGCGATATCAGAATCGAGCAAATGCCAAAAGTCCGCGACTCGGCAATGTTTCTGGCCGACGAAATGTATCGCGCACCGATGATGATGATCCCATGTATCGAAGGTCGTCTTGTGAATGTCGATGTCGCAACAGGCGCCGGCGGCTGGGGTTCACTCTTGCCTGCAGTCTGGAGTTTCATGCTTGCGCTGCGCAGTCGCGGCATGGGTTCTGCATGGACGACAATTCACCTGATTCTCGACGGCGAAAAGAAAGCCGCAGAAATTCTCGGCATTCCCCACGAAAAAATCACACAGGGTGGGTTGTTTCCAATTGCTTACACAGTCGGAACCGATTTCAAACCGGCGAAACGTTTGCCGCTTGAAAAAGTACTTCACTGGGACAAATGGTAAAATTGAAGTCTTGAACAACGAAAGCCCCCAAAGCAGATGACTTCAAGTGCAGGAACCTCGATCGAACTCGTTAGGGATGTTTACTCAAAGTTAAAAAAGAATGTCGCCCTGGGTCGCAAGCGACTTGGTCGGCCGTTAACGCTGACCGAAAAGATTTTGATTAATCACTTAACGAAGCCAACCAAACAAGAACTAGAGCGTTCACGAAGTTACGCCGATTTCGCACCAGATCGCGTCGCAATGCAAGACGCAACTGCGCAGATGGCGTTATTGCAATTCATGACTGCTGGTTTGCCGACAACCGCCGTGCCATCAACTGTGCACTGCGACCATTTGATTTTGGCCAAAGCCGGTGCACGCATCGACATGGGCGTCGCGATCGACACCAACAAAGAGGTCTACGACTTCTTACGTTCTGTTTCGGCAAAATACGGCATCGGCTTTTGGGGCCCAGGCAGCGGCATCATTCACCAAGTTGTGCTCGAGCACTACGCGTTTCCTGGCGGAATGATGATCGGCACTGATAGCCACACACCCAATGCTGGTGGTCTCGGCATGATCGCGATCGGTGTCGGTGGCGCCGATGCGGTTGATGTGATGACCGGCTTTCCGTTTAACGTGCGCTGGCCAAAAGTCATCGGCGTAAAACTCACCGGCACTCTTTCAGGATGGTCAAGCCCCAAAGATGTGATCCTCGAAGTCGCTCGTATTCTCACCGTCGAAGGCGGCACCGGCGCCGTAATTGAATATTTCGGTGAAGGCGCCGACACAATTTCAGCAACGGGCAAGGCAACTATTTGCAACATGGGTGCCGAAATCGGTGCCACTTGTTCTGTGTTCGGCTACGACGCACACATGGCGCAGTATTTGCAAGCAACTGGTCGCAGCGAAATTGCTGCAGCGGCCGACAAAGTTGCCGAACATCTTCGCCCCGACGAGGGCGCCTTATACGACAAGACGATTGAGATTAATCTCTCAGCACTTAAGCCGTTGATTAATGGGCCACATACGCCAGACCTAGCGCATCGTGTCGGCTCTGGCGTCGCTAAATCTGCGGCCGAAAATAAATGGCCACTCGAAATTTCTTCGGCATTGATCGGCAGTTGCACCAACAGTTCTTACGAAGACATCACCCGCGCCGCCTCGGTCGCACGGTTTGCCGCATCAAAAGGTCTAAAAGCCAAAACCGAATTGTTGATCACGCCTGGTTCAGAACAAATTCGCGCCACGATCGAACGCGACGGTCTGCTCGCCGATCTCGAAGCCATCGGTGCAACCGTGCTGGCAAATGCCTGTGGCCCATGCATCGGTCAATGGGAGCGCTCCAAAGAGATCACCGAAAAAACAAACACAATCGTCAGTTCGTTCAACCGCAACTTCCCAAAACGCAACGACGGTTCGGCAAACACGCTGAGTTTCGTTACTAGCCCTGACACTGTTGTTGCGCTGGCTCTTGCCGGCCGACTTGATTTTGATCCGATTACCGACACAATCACCGCACCCGATGGCTCTAAGGTTTCACTAATAGCACCGCTCGGCGAAGTCTTGCCAAAAAATGGCTACGACGCTGGTGCCGACACATTCGTCGCGCCACCTGCCGATGGGTCAAACATCGAAGTCGTGGTTGATCCAAATAGCGATCGCCTGCAACTGCTCGAACCTTTTGAAAAGTGGGATGGCAACGATTTTATTTTCATGCCAGTGCTAATGAAAGCGAAAGGCAAGTGCACCACTGACCATATTTCTGCCGCGGGACCGTGGCTCAAGTTTCGCGGTCACCTCGAAAACATTTCGGGCAATTTGTTTGCTGGCGCGGTCAATGCATTCACGGGTGCAGTCGGCGAAGGTCTCGACAGATCTGATTACCAAGTTCGTCCGTACCCTGAAGTCGCCAAAAGCTACAAAAAGATGCAGGTGCAGTGGTGTGCAATTGGCGATCAAAACTACGGCGAAGGTTCATCGCGCGAACACGCCGCAATGGAGCCTCGCTACCGAGGTGCTTGCGTAATTTTTGCCCGATCGTTTGCGCGCATTCACGAAACGAACCTGAAAAAGCAAGGCATCGTGCCATTAACTTTTGTCAATCCCGATGACTACGACAAGATTGACGAGAAAGACACGATTAGCGTTCGTGAAATGCCACCAGTTCCCGACCAACCCGTGCGTTGCATCATTCACAAAAAAGGCCAAATTGAGATCGAGTTCTACGCCAACCACACTTTCTCACCCGAGCAAATTAAGTGGTTCAAAGCCGGCAGTGCGCTCAACGTCGTGCGCGAAAAAGTCAAGCGAGCTAAAAAATAATGGAAAGTCTCGTTCGACTAGTCGTGCTAATAATGCTGTCGATCATCGGCGCGGGGGTCGTTGCGTTTTTTCTTGGGCGAAAAAACCTAAGAGTGCAGTTACGAAAATTCTCGGTGCAATCATCGGCGTATTCGCAACTTTGTCTGGCTTGTGGCTCGCGCTGCTGGATATCGGCATCGGCGCCCGCATCATCGGCCCGCTCGTCGGAGTGGCCGGCCTGCGCCTGCTACTCAAAATTTTTAAGCGCAATATTTAAAATATTCCCCAAAATTTCTTTTCAGAACGGGAAAGGCCCCACCTTTCGGCGGGGCCTCTCAACCTGTAACTAAAGCGCCTGGGGGAGGCGCTCTAGCCGTTCTCGATAAGCCTTGGGGGAGGTCTTACCTGATATGTCTCTAATTATGCCCTATTCCGACCCATATGTAAAGGCGAACGGCAAGATATCCCCTATCATTTTTAGTGATATGGAACTCCGCCAACTTGAAGTCCTCATTTCTATTGCTGACCACGGGTCGTTTTCTGGCGCCGCCCGGGCTTTATCCACGGTTCAAAGCAACGTCTCGGCGCATATCTCGCGCCTCGAAAAGGAACTCACCACATCGCTGGTCGACCGTTCGTCAGGTCGGCTCACCGAAGATGGCGAAATCGTTGTCGAACGCGCGCGCCGCGTGCTCAACCAAATTCAAGACATCGCCGCCGATGTGCATTCGAAAGATTCAGAAGTTGAGGGCGAAACTCTCTTGGGTTGCATCGGCACAACTGGTCGCTGGCTGATGCCAAAATTCCTTCCGCAACTCGCTTCACAGTTTCCAAAAATTCGTGTCACCATCGCCGAGGGCAGCACGCTCAATTTAATTCCACGACTTTTAAATGGATCGCTTGACGCCGCGATCCTCCACCTTCCGATCGAAGACGACAATTTGATCACAGCACCGCTGTTCGCCGAAGACTTAGTGCTGCTTGTGCACGCAAATCACGATTGGTCAAATCTCGAAAAAATCACGATCAAAGAACTCTCATTGCGACCGTTGTTGCTGCCACCAAAAAATAACTCATTGCGCAAAATTCTCGACCGTGCAGCGGGTTCGCAACGCTTGGTGCTAACACCACAAGCCGAAATTGACGGCGTACGAATGCTGACATCACTCGCGTTCGAAGGTTTCGGCGCCGCAGTCGTGCCCGCAACCGCCGCGCCAGGCTGGATCAAGGGCGAATTCAAGCGCGTTGAAATCCCTGAACTTCCGCGCCGGGTCGTCGGTCTCGTGCAACGTGCGCGTCCATTGCCAAGCAAAGCGACAGCCGCCGTCTCGTTGCTTATTCGCGAAGTGATCACGAAATATGGCGACAAACAACCAGGCGTACATATTGGCAAGGGTGCATTCCCCCTCAATCGCAAGTCGTAACTAGTCTTGATGCCGTGACGGTCCATCTTCAACGCGCAGTCAAAGGGGCTGCCGCTGCCGAAGTTCGTTGGCTCGAAAGTATTTCACGTCGGGTCGTGTGGGTCGATGTCGACGAAACAGTGCGCCGCGGCGCGCTTTCTGCAGAGGCCTCAGGTGTCATTGCCCACGCCGGCGATACCGCGCGCGAGAAAGGTTTGCCGCTGGTCATGACAATCGGCAGTTCGGGTGCCGACATAGTTGAAGGTGTCGCCGCACTGCACGGTTGGGGTTTAGCGGCCAAAGCCATCGCCAAGTGTTCGGGCTATGTACCGATTCTCACAGTGGTTACAGGCCCTGCAGTTTCAGGACCAGCGCTATTAATCGGCTTGAGCGACATCGTGATCATGACCAGCGATGCCTATGCATTTGTTACCGGTCCGACGATGGTCGCCGAGTTCACGGGTGTCGTCATCAGCAACGACGAACTTGGTGGCTCAGATATCCACGCCAAGCAAAGTGGCGTGGCTCACCTCGTTGTCGCAGATCGCGAAACTGCATGTGCCGAAGTTGAACATGTACTCTCGTTCTTGCCCGACAATGTCAACGAAATTTCGGTCGCAGCTGCAACTTCAGATTCAGTAGATCGCTTGACACCCGAAGCCGGCGCACTGATCCCTGAAACTGCGACGGGTGCCTACGACGTCAAAGCTGTCATCCGCTCGATCGCAGATGACGGGTACCTGCTCGAATTGCGCGAGCGTTGGGCAGCCAACATTGTCACAGGTTTAATCACTATTGGCTCACAAAGTGTCGGCGTTGTTGCCAACCAACCGATGAACTTGGCGGGCACGCTCGACATACCAGCGTCTCAAAAAGCCGCGCGATTCGTGGCGTTTTGCGACGCGTTCAATATTCCGATTTTGACGCTCGTCGACACACCGGGTTTTTATCCTGGCAAAGATCTCGAATGGCGCGGCATGATTCGCCACGGCGCACAACTTGTGTTCGCCTATGGCCGGGCAACGGTGCCCCGCGTGTGCATGATCTTGCGCAAAAGTTACGGTGGCGCATACATCGTCATGGATTCAAAAGAAATGGGCAACGATATTTGTTTGGCGTGGCCGACCGCCGAACTCGCCGTAATGGGCGCCGGTCAAGCGGCCGCGATCTTGCAACGCCGAGCGACCCCAGAAGAGCGCGAGGCATTCGAGCGCGACTATGTCAAGCGACTATTAAATCCTTACGTCGCCGCAGAGCGCGGATATGTCGACAGCGTGATTGACCCTGCCGAAAGTCGTCGCGAGATCGCTGCGGCATTCGCAATGCTCAGCGATAAACGCGAAAAGTTACAGCCACGCAAACATGACAACACGCCGCTATAGCGGTCTCGATAACTGCTCCGACGACTAGACTGTGAGTGGGACTGGAAGCTCCCACAACATATAAAGGGCACCACAGTGGCTGAAACAATCACCATTATTGATGACCGGACTGGTAAGAAAGTTACTGTTCCGATTCGCGACGGAGTTTTCCCGTCGACCGCACTTCGCGAACTTGATCCAGATCTACGAATGTATGACCCGGCGTTTTTATCCACCGCTGCATGCGCTTCATCAATCACCTACATCGACGGTGAAGCAGGAATTTTGCGGTATCGCGGCTACCCAATCGAACAACTCGCTGAAAAATCAACATACCTCGAGGTTGCTTACCTGCTGCTCAACGGCGAACTTCCAAATGCCGAACAATTCAAAAAATGGAGTTACGACGTAACCCATCACACGATGATTCACGAAAACATGCGCAAGCGGTTTGTCGACGGCTTCCACTATGACGCTCACCCGATGGGCATGTTCGTCTCGGCAATCGCCGCACTCGGCACTTTCTATCCTGAGTCGAAAGATATTTTTCAACCTAGTGCTCTTGACAAACAAGTACTAAGACTTATTGCCAAAGTGCCGACAGTTGCGGCGATGTGTTACCGGTTCAGCATGGGCCTGCAGTTTGTCACCCCAAACAACTCGATGACCTACCCACAAAACTTTTTGAACATGATGTTCAGACTGGGTGATGACCACACCGTTGATCCACGACTGACCAAGGCGATGGATCTTCTGTTCATCCTGCACGCCGACCACGAACAAAACTGCGGCACGACCGCAATGCGAGTCGTTGCGTCGTCGCATGCAGACCCGTTCAGCGCGATGTCAGCTGCATCCTCCGCGCTCTACGGCCCGTTGCACGGCGGCGCCAACGAAGCAGCAATCAACATGCTCGGCGAAATCGGCAGCATCGATAATGTCGAGTCGTTCATCAAGTCGGTCAAAGCGGGCAACAATCGCCTGCAAGGTTTCGGTCACCGTGTCTACAAAAATTATGACCCTCGCGCCGCAATCATCAAAAAAGCCGCCTATGACGTGTTCGATGTAACCGGCAAAAATCCGATGCTCGACATCGCGCTCAAACTCGAAGAGGTTGCGCTCAGCGATGACTACTTCATTTCGCGCAAGCTCTATCCAAACGTCGACTTCTATTCAGGCTTGATCTATCAGGCCCTGGGCTTTCCGATTGACATGTTCACCGTGTTGTTTGCGATTCCGCGCACCGTCGGCTGGCTCAGTCACTACAACGAACTACTCAAAGACGACGCTCAAAAAATCAGTCGCCCACGCCAGTGGTACACGGGCGCCGACCAGCGCGACTATCTGGCAATCAACAAACGTCAATAACAATTTTGCCAGTATTGGCGTTGCTCTCCATGAAGCGGTGGGCGTCAACGATTTGATCTAAACCAAATCTGCGATCGATCACCGGTCGCATCTTGGCTAAGGCAAAGAGCGGCAACATCTCCGCGATAAATCGTTGCGTCACGGCGATTTTTTCATCGACTGGCCTCGGTCGCAACACCGTGCCAATCAGCCGACCACGTTTGGGCATCAGCGCACCCATATTAAAGACCGTCGATCCACCGCCCATCAACCCAACCTGCACGATCGTGCCTTTCAGCGCGAGCGCCGCGACATTGCGATTCAAATATTCACCACCGATTACATCAAGAATTGCATTCACACCTTTGCTGTGGGTTGCTTGCATTGCGACTTCAACAAAGTCTTGTGATTTATAGTCGATCGCCAAATCTGCGCCGAGCGCCAAACAAGCATCGTGCTTGCCTGCCGAACAAGTCACAACAACATACGCACCGACCGCCTTGCAAATCTGAATCGCCGCCGTTCCCACACCTGATCCACCGGCATGTACGAGCGCCCATTGACCGGCCTGCAAGTTCGCCTGACACACCAGCGCATCCCACGCTGTCAAAAAAACTTCGGGTATCGCTGCCGCATTCTCCAAAGCAATATTCTGTGGCACTCTAATTGCTTGCATCTCAGGCACGACCAAATATTCGGCATATGCCCCGCCGCTAACGATGCCCATCACAGGGTCGCCGACTTTCCAGTTGCTAACAGAACTGCCACACGACTCGACCGTGCCCGCAAATTCGAGACCTGGTATTTCGTGTGCACCAGGAAATGGATCTGGATAAAAACCCATACGTTGCATCAAGTCGGCACGATTCAACGAAGTCGCGCGCACTTTGACCAAGATCTCATCGTCTTTGGGTGAGGGTATTTCTAGATCAACAACGCTGAGCACGCTCGGGTCACCATGCTTGGTGATCACAACTGCGCGCATTTACTATTTCGACATCTTTTCAATCAAGCGTCGGTCTACAGCCGCCAAAAATTGCTGGGTCGTCAACCACGGTTGATTTTTCGAAACTAGCGCCGCCAAATCTTTCGTCATCTCGCCACCTTCGACCGTCTCGATACAGACTGCTTCGAGTTTCTCGGCAAACTCGATCACTGCTGGTGTGTTGTCAAGTTTGCCGCGATGAATCAACCCGCGTGTCCACGCAAAAATCGAGGCAATCGAGTTCGTTGATGTCTCTAAACCTTTTTGGTGGTCGCGATAGTGACGAGTCACGGTGCCGTGTGCCGCTTCAGACTCAAGCACTCGCCCGTCTGGGGTGGTTAGCACCGACGTCATCAAACCCAACGAACCAAAACCCTGAGCCACGATGTCTGACTGCACATCGCCATCATAATTTTTGCAGGCCCACACATATCCACCTTCCCAACGCATCATGCAAGCAACCATGTCGTCGATCAAGCGATGTTCGTAAGTCAGTTTGCGCTTCTCGAACTCGGCCTTGAACTCAGCCTCAAAAATCTCCTGGAAAATATCTTTGAATCGGCCGTCATACGCCTTGAGGATCGTATTTTTCGTGCTCAAAAACACGGGAAAGTTGCGCTGCAAGCCATAGTTAAATGACGCGCGCGCAAAACTGCGAATCGATTCGTCGAAGTTATACATGCCCATCACGACACCAGCCGCTTCGAAGTCAGCAACTTTCATTTCGACTGGCTTGCCGCCATCTTGCGGCACATAAGTCATCGTCACCGTGCCAGCGCCGGGTACTTTGAAATCAGTGGCTTTATATTGATCGCCGTGAGCGTGACGACCAATCACGATCGGCTTGCTCCAATGCGCCATCAACTTGGGAATGTTCTTGCAAATTATCGGTTCGCGAAACACGACACCGTCCAAAATGTTGCGAATCGTGCCATTTGGCGACTTCCACATCTGCTTCAAGTTGAATTCCTTGACGCGTGCCTCGTCCGGGGTGATCGTCGCACACTTCACCCCGACACCGTGCTTCAAAACTGCATTCGCCGCGTCAATCGTTACTTGGTCGTCCGTCACATCACGATTTTCGATGCCCAAGTCGTAATAGTCGATATTGATATCTAAATACGGCAAGATCAAACGATCTTTGATGAACTTCCAGATGATTCGTGTCATCTCGTCGCCGTCAATATCCACGACTGGATTCACGACTTTAATTTTGCTTGCCATCTGTCTCCGCCGTTTTCGTTAAGTTTGCAGTTCTTATTCGTTTACGAGTTACTTGTAGCGTACAACCTGATGGATTTCGCCTGGACATCCGAACAAGTCGCATTGCGTGAAAAAGCTCGTTCGGTTGCCACCGATGCGGTTGACAAATACGGTCGATTCAATGACACGTGGATGAACGGTTACTCGCGCGAATTTTCGCTCGAACTCGCCAAACATAAATGGATCGGCATGACGTGGCCCGTCGAATACGGCGGTGGGGGTCGACCACCAATCGATCGACTGATTGTCGGAGAAGAAATGATCAGTGCGGGTGCGCCGATTGCGGCATCGTGGTTCGCCGACCGACAGATGGGCCCCGCACTTATTAGTTACGGCACCAAAGCGCAGCAAGATGCTTTCTTGCCAAACATGCTTTCGGGCGAAACAACTTGGTGCATCGGCATGAGCGAGCCAAACTCGGGCAGCGATTTGGCTTCGTTGAAAACCTTTGCAGCCCGCGACGGCGACGAGTTCGTGATCAACGGCCAAAAAATCTGGACAAGCTTCGGCGAACTTGCCGACTATTGCTATTTGATTTGTCGCACCAGCAACGATGGTTCAGCCCATGAAGGCATCAGCGAAATCATCGTGCCAATGAACACGCCAGGCATCGAAGTTCGCACGATCAAAGACATGACTACGAACAGCCACTTCTGCGAAGTGTTCTACACCGATGTTCGCGTGCCGGCGTCGAATCTAGTCGGTGTGCTCGGTGGCGCGTTCAAGCAAACTATGCGCCAACTCGAACACGAGCGCGGTGGCATTGATCGCCTCGTGTCTAATCACGCTCTTTACAAAATGGCCATAGAACGTGCCGACCGCAAAGATCCATTAATTCGCCAAGAAATCGCCGCACTCGAAACCGGCTATCGCATCGGTCGCATCTTGGTCATCCGCGAAGTTTTGCGCCAAGCACCGAGTGGTTTTTCTGCTGCCACCAAATGTTTTTGTACGGAACACGAATGGCGTGTCGCCCAATTCGTCAGCAAAGTTTTCGGCGCCCGTGCTTTGTTATGGGACGACATAACTCAGGGACTCGCCTACGCATCCGCCTACACAATCATGGGCGGCACTTCAAATGTGATGCGCAATATTCTCGGTGAGCGCACTCTCGGCCTCCCCCGCGAACCCAAATAATTCGGTTCTCTCGCATCTGCCCGTCATCGTTTAATATTGCTACGTGTCTTCCCATCCGCTTGAGCTCTCGGCGCGAGTGATTGAATCAGGCATTGTTGACGAGCGTCTCAATCGCGTAACGAACGAACTCACCGAACTCGCCGAGAATTTGGCGATCGTCGAAAGTTTCAGCCACAGCGCGATTTTTGACACTGGTGACGGCCTGATGTGCTTCGATTCATCAGGTGCGGGCAGTGGCAAGGATGTGGTCAAGTCGATTCGCTCTTGGCGCAAAGACAGAATCTCGAACTTGATCTACACGCACGGTCATGCCGACCATATCGGCGGCAGTTTTGCATTTGCAGCCGACGCAACCGAGCGCAAGTTCAAAAAACCTCATGTCATCGGCCACGAAAATGTCAACTCGCGAATCGACCGCTACAACGAAACAAGCGATTGGAATATACGGATCAACCAGCGCCAGTTCGGCGGCATCCCCAGCGACATGGGCTTGAGCATCGGCCAAAACTTACAGCGCTTTTTGCCACGATCGACGATGCGACCCGATCAAACTTTTCGTGAGTCACACGAGTTCACGGCTGGGTCGACGAAAGTCGAATTGCATCATGCTCGCGGCGAAACAGACGACCACTTATGGGCATGGATGCCAGAAAAAAAATGGCTATTTTCGGGTGACTTCGTAATCTGGAACTACCCCAATGCCGGCAATCCGCAGAAAGTTCAGCGCTATGCCTTCGAGTGGGCACAAGCATTGCGACGCATGATCGATCAAGGCCCCGAGTTGCTCGTACCAGCACACGGCCTACCAATTGAAGGTAAAAAGCGAATCGCCATGGTTCTCGACGACATCGCGACATCTCTTGAAAGTCTTGTCACGCAAGTTATTGAAATGATGAATCGTGGCGAGACTCTCGACTCGATTATTCACACGGTCAGGGTTCCACAAAATATTTTAGACAAACCATATATGCGTCCGCTTTATGACGAACCAGAATTTGTCGTCAGAAATATTTGGCGACTGTATGGCGGCTGGTGGGACGGTGCCGCGTCACGGCTCAAGCCCGCACCAGACAGTCAAGTTGCCAGTGAACTGGCAAATCTTTCTGGTGGCGCAGAAAACCTGATGAAACGCGCACTCGAATTGATGGCTAGCGGCGACGTCCGCTTGGCTTGTCACCTTGCCGACTTCGCGGGCTGGGCTGCACCCGAAGATCCAAACATCCACGCCAACCGCGCGACAATTTATGAACAGCGACGCAAGATCGAACTCTCGTTAATGAGCAAAGGCATCTTCAAAGGCGCCGCCCGCGAATCGCAAGCAATCGTCGACAAAAAATAAATTGTGGGCGCGACGGGGCTTGAACCCGGGACCTCCACCATGTCGAGGTGGCGCTCTACCAACTGAGCTACACGCCCTTATTGCTCGCTAATCATATCGGCACGAATCAGGTTCGTCGCCCGAAACAATCAGGTGCGAGAATAATTGAACTCAGTCACGACATCTAAACCGCAATATTTAAACCGTGTCAATAAGTCGTAGCGCAACTTCGTTGGCCAGCAAGCGACCCGCACGAGTCAAAACGATACGATCGTCCCGTCGCTCGAGCAACTCTCTCATCTCGTCAAGATCGGCACCACTAAACGAATCAACAGGAACACCCTCGCGCGTGCGCACCAATAACTGCAGCATCTCCCGCTTGCTTGTCTGTGCATCCAGCGTCTCGCTCGACGACTCTGACGACTCGCCAGCCATGACAAGTTCGATATATCGCTCGGGCGTGCGCACATTCCACCAGCGGCGACCGTTCAAGTGTGCATGTGCCGCACTGCCAAAACCCTCGTAATTTCCTTGTTGCCAATAGAGCGAATTATGTTCACATTCGTGATCTGACGCTGCCCAATTTGAAATCTCATAATTCTTCAAACCGTGCGCCGATAACACGTCATCGCATAATAAATATTTATCTGCTTGATCGTCATCGTCTGGGTGACGATCTGGCTGAGTCGCCAACACCGTGTTCGGTTCAACCGTCAACCCATAAGCAGAAACATGTGGTGGATCAAGCGCCACGACATCGGCCAATGTCTGCGACCAGTCGTCAAGCGTCTCACCCGCCGCACCATAAATAATGTCGAGATTAAAAGTCGCAAAGCCAGCCTCACGCACAAACGACACCGAACGCTTCACATTCTCAGGGTTGTGGGTGCGCCCAAGTGACTTCAACACATGATCAACCGTTGACTGCACACCGATACTGATGCGATTCACTCCGCCTGCACGAAACGTCTGCATCATCTCAAGTGTGATGTCGTCTGGGTTGCACTCGACCGTCACTTCGGCGCCAGATGCAAGCGGTATCTCAGCCAACACACTCATCAACTCACCAGCCGGCACAAGTGTCGGCGTACCGCCACCGATGAACACGCTCGTGGCTC
>JAQCDY010000033.1 GCA_027729785.1 Actinomycetota bacterium
CGTGGCGATGTTCATCGCTGACTTCACCGAAGTGCAAAGTCTTTACGGACCGCGACGCTGAGATGACTGTGACGCTGAGATGACTGTGACGCTGAGATGACTGTGACACTCGTTTACGGTCTGGCAGTCGCCGGCAGGGCAGTGGCCAGTGAACTTGTGTTGCGGGGCGAAACTGTGATTCTCGCAGACGATGAACACAGTGACAGTCATATGCAATTTGCCAATGAGTTAAACAGCGAAATTTTATTCAGACCAACTACCGAGGATCTCAGAGCGATGATCCAACAAGTTGATCGCGTGGTGCCGGCACCAGGTATTGCAGAAAGTCATGCATTGTTCGCAGTTTCGCATCACTCAAACAGGCCAGTGATGTCAGAAATTGAACTCGCGTATCAATTCGAACAACAGACCTCGAATCCACGACCGATGGTCGCAGTCACCGGGACTGATGGCAAGACGACTACAACATTGATGGCTGCAGCAATGTTGAATTCAGCAAATCGCAGGGCAGTGGCAGTCGGCAACACCGAGACACCTTTGATTGCCGCGTTGCGCACTGATGCCCAGGCGTTTGCGGTTGAGTGCTCAAGTTTTCGACTCGCGTTCACCCAAACTTTTCGCACCAAAGCCTCGGTGTGGTTGAATCTTGCCCCAGACCATCTGGACTGGCATGGCTCGATTGATTCGTATCGCGCGGCCAAAGCAAAAATTTGGGCCAACCTGCTTGACTCAGACGTCGCAGTAGTGCCTGAAGCCGACAAATCAATTGCCAAATTTGCTCATGACGGCAATGGGCGAGTCGTGAGTTTCGGGAAAGAGTCCGGCGACTACCACGCGCTAAACGGTGTTCTCACCTCTCCTCTTGGCGAAATTCTCCATGTCAGCGAGATGGCCAGAAGTTTGCCTCACGACGTGACCAACGCCTTGGCTGCTGCCGCTTTGACGATCGAATCTGGACTGGCCAACTGTGCTCAAGTTGCCGACGCATTGCGAACCTTTGTCAACGCACCGCACAGAATTGAATTTGTCATCGAATGCGACGGAGTGCGCTGGTTCAACGACTCGAAAGCCACGAGTCCGCATGCTTCGAGCGTCGCCTTGAAATCCTTTGATTCGATTGTTTTGATCGCCGGTGGAAAAAATAAAGACCTGGATCTCTCTGAGATGGCCGCGTATCCACAAAACATGAGAGCAGTGGTGGCAATCGGCAAGTCGGCACAAGAGATAGTCCAAGCATTTTTGGGTGTGTGTGAGGTTCGTACCGCGACTTCGATGCGCGAAGCCGTCAGTTTCGCCAATGAATTGGCCAAGCGAGGCGATGTAGTGCTGCTTTCACCGGGTTGCACAAGTTATGACTGGTACAAAAATTACGGCGAACGCGGCGTCGATTTTAAAGAAGAAGTTATTTCGTTAGTCAATAGCACCAAGCAAGTCAAAAGATAAGGGGCAACATGAGCACAGCAACCACCACCAATACGAGTCGCGCTATAACCCTGGCCCAAAGGCGTCGCGCGGTGCTCGACCAAGGTGGATTATTGTCGTCGCGTCGAATCACCCAGAAGCCCGCCAACAAAACCTTCTATGTAATTTTCTTTACCGTGTTGACTTTAATTGCTTTTGGTCTGGTGATGGTCATGTCGTCATCGTCAATAGTCGCACTGAATCGTGGATCGTCGCCCTGGACGATGTTCTTCAAGCAATTGATGTGGGCCTGCTTCGGCGCATTGGGAATGGCGTTCTTCTATCGCTTCCCATATTCGATGATGCGCAAGTGGGTTTTTTTATTCTTGATGATCGGCTATGTAGCGATGCTCTTACCGTTCGTACCAAACATCGGCGTCAGCACCAACGGCGCCAGAGCGTGGGTTGCATTCGGCCCGATCGGCTTTCAGCCATCCGAATTCTTGAAATTCTTCCTCTTGGTTTACTGCGCCAACCTACTTGGGCGTCGTCAAAAAGAGGTGACTGATATAAGTCGAACAATCAGACCTATTGTCAGCGCATGGCTTGTTGCCGTCGTGCTTTGTTTGGCGCAAAAAGACTTGGGCGGCGCAATTGTCATGACCTGCATAGTGCTAATGGTGATGTTTATGTCGGGTATTCCGATGCGAATCGTCGGCGCGATCGGCGGTGCCTCGTTTATCGGTGCGTTGCTGTTCACGTTAACCACGTCATCCCGCCGTAATCGATGGACCGCATTCTTGAATCTGGACGAAACCAAGGGATCATTCGGATACCAAGTTTGGCAATCAGTACTTTCGATCTCAAACGGTGGCGTCTCGGGGGTTGGTGTTGGTGCGGGCACAGGCAAGTGGGGTTATGTTCCACTAGCGCACAGTGACTTCATATTTTCGACAATCGCCGAAGAATTTGGTCTAATCGGCGTGACCTTGGTTATCGGGGGATTTCTGCTGCTCGTGCTTTTCGGTTTGCGCGCGGCGATGGGTGCGCAAGAAAAATTTGGCGCTCTGCTGGCGAGTGGCATCACGATGTGGTTCGCGATCCAAGCAATTATCAACATCGGTGGTGTTTCAGGGTCGATGCCAGTAACAGGTTTGACGCTGCCACTCATTTCATATGGCGGCAGTTCGCTACTTGTCTGCATGTCGGCAACCGGGTTGTTGATGAATGTCGCGCGTAACATGAAGTGAGCTATTCACACAAGTAGAACCCCTTGACCGACCCCCGCCATCCCATCTTTGCCGTTATTACAGGTGGTGGAACCAGCGGCCACGTAATTCCCGCGCTGGCGATAGCCGAGTTGTTGCAAGAAGTCGGCTATTCAACCCAACAGTTGCATTTTGTGGGCACCACGAAGGGCATCGAAACAACGCTTGTTCCGCCCACCGGAATGGCGATGAGTTTGCTCAGCGTGAGCGGTTTCAGTCGACAACTCTCGGTGAGCGCGCTGCAGAAAAACCTGAATAGTTTCAAAGCGCTCAAATCGGCCACTCAACAAGCCGGAGTGCTCCTGCAAAGTTTGCGTCCGCAGGTTGTCGTGTCCTTGGGTGGTTATGCGAGTGTGCCGACGACCCGTGCAGCCATGCGTCTGCAGATTCCAGTTGTCACCGTTTCGTATGATCGTCAGCCCGGGTTGGCAACAAGATTGCAGGCTCGCCGTGCGACAGCAATAGCAGTGGCGTATCTGCCTACGATTTTGAAGAACGCGACTTTAACTGGCGCCCCGGTGCGAAAAGCATTGCGCACTTTAGACGTGGGGGCAACGCGAGATCAGGCTCGCAAACGGTTGGACCTGCCTGTGGATCGCAAAGTCGTTTGCATAACTGGTGGGTCGCTGGGTTCGGCGAAATTGAATCTGGTGGCGAAAGAAATTGTCGAGCGCAATCAAGGTCGAACCGACCTGTGCGTGATTCATTTGACGGGGCAGCGATATTTCAATGAAGACTTGCCGCACCTCGGTGCCGATTCAAAAATTATCTATCGGCGCCTCGAGTCAACAGTGGCAATGGCTGACGTTTACAGTGCCACCGACTTGGTTTTGGCGCGTGCCGGGGCGAGCACCGTTGCCGAAATCTCGACCATCGGTCTAGCCAGCGTGCTCGTGCCCTGGAGTGATGCCGCCGAGGATCACCAAACTGCGAACGCCAATTGGTTGGGCGAAATAGGTGGTGCTCTCGTGATCGACGAAAGTTCGGTGTCGGTTTCGGCAATTGCTGATCGTGTCATGTCGCTTGTCGACGATCAGTCACAACTCGATGCGCTCGCCAAATCTGCTCGAAATGCCGGCGCGCAACATCGAAGTTCAACTTTGGCAAAATTAATAGTTGAAACCGCAAAGGCCAAACATCAACTGCCTGATTTGTCGACCAAGAAAAGAGTGCATGTGGTGGGTGTTGGCGGCCCTGGTATGTCGGCAATCGCGACCGTGCTCGTCGAGATGGGTCACGATGTATCAGGAAGCGACGTGCGCGAAACGGAAGCGATTGTGCGCCTACGCGAAATCGGTGTCCGAGTGAATATCGCACATCAACGCTCTGCCGTACACAACTGCGATTTCGTGACGGGTTCTCCGGCGATCGCCGCAGCGAATATCGAATATTTGCAGGCCAAGGAGTCGGGCATCCCGATTGCTTCGCGTGCGCAGACCTTGGCCAGTATTTGTGGTCGGGTCAAGAGCGTCGGGGTTGCAGGAACGCACGGTAAAACGACGACATCTTCGATGTTGGCGACAATTTTGATCTCGGCGAATTTGAATCCGAGTTATTTAATCGGAGGAGACGTCATCGCCTTCAATCGTGGCGCCAAATGGACGAACGGCGAGTTGTTCGTAGTCGAAGCCGACGAGAGCGATGGCACTCATCTGCAGTTGCCACTTTTTGCGACGATTCTGACCAACATCGACATCGACCACCTGGATCACTTCAAGACGCAAAGCGCCATTGAACAAAGTTTCGTCGAATATGTCGGCAAAGTTCGGGGTCCGCGAGTCTTAAGTTTTGACGACACCGTGTGTGCATCCATCGCCAAATTACACAACGCCACAACTTATTCCGCTCTCGGTGATGAACGCGCCGATTATTTTGCAACCGAGATCAAATTCGTGGGTGGTGCGTCAACTTTTTCGGTCGTGCGACGAAACGCGTCACAACTAACTGTGCTCGGCAAGGTATCGCTACCCCAAAGAGGGGTGCATAATGTCAGCAACGCGCTGGGCGCAATCGTCATGGCGCTGCAACTAGGCATATCTTTTAACCAGGCCATCAACGCACTTGCCAATTTTGGTGGGGTAGCGCGTCGCTTCGATAATCGTGGTTCGGATCAAGGCGTAACTTTCGTAGATGACTATGCCCACTTACCCAATGAAATTGCCGCTGTTCTTTCTGGCACTCGCGACGAGTCTGATAACTGGTCCAGAGTTGTCGCCGTGTTTCAACCCAACAGGTTCAATCGCATGTCGCTGATCTCGCATCTCTACGCCGACTCGTTTATCTCGGCAGATCTGGTGGTGGTGACTGATGTATATGCGTCAGGCACAGAACCCATCGCCGGGGTAACGGGCGAGTTGGTAGTCGATGCGATTCGCAAATCGCACCCCGATTGCAAAATCGTGTACCAGCCAAACCGTGCAGATCTCGTAGAGTTCTTGGCTGGTGAACTCAAATCTGGTGACTTATGTATCTCAATGGGTTGTGGTGATATCGCAACGCTGCCAAACGAAGTGATTGCGTTTCGCAAGGGTGAACGAAGTTGATCTCAAAGTTGACGCGTCCCAGCGATAAAGATCTCAATCGATTTGCTGCATTGCTCGGCGATCGAATAACGAGAGATGAACCGATCGGTCCTTACACGACTTATCGAGTCGGCGGTTCGGCTTCGCTGTTCATCCGGGCGATGAGCACCGAAGATCTGCATGCGGTCTCGCGCGCGTTGTCGAAGGTTCCGATTCCCGTGCTAATGCTCGGTCGTGGCAGCAATATGTTGGTCAGTGACGCAGGATTTCGAGGCCTGGCGATAACCCTTGGCCCGTTTGCTGAGCAGATCAATATGCCGAAAGCTGATCAAGACCCCGTGTTTGTTGTCGGAGCGATGGCGTCACTACCGGTCGTCGCGCGCCAAACCGTCAACAATCGTCTGCGCGGTTTTGAGTGGGCAGTTGGGGTACCTGGTTCAATCGGCGGAGCCGTGCGAATGAATGCCGGTGGTCACGGGTCGGACATGATCGCGTCTTTGTTGAGTGTTCGATTGTTTCATCTTGAGCGTGGTATCGAAGCAAATGTTTCGGCGGCAAATTTGGGTCTTCGATTTCGTGGTTCAGATTTAAATGACGAGCACATTGTTTTGTCAGCAACTTTGCGTTTGGTGTGGGGCGATAGAGCCGAAGGAGAAGCACGCCTGGCAGAAATTGTCACGTGGCGAAGAGAGCACCAGCCTGGAGGACAAAATGCGGGGTCTGTATTTGTCAACCCGGTAAGTGGTGCATCAACTGCAGGTGCGTTGATCGACAATTTGGGTCTGCGTAATTATCGAATCGGCACGGCAGTCGTTTCTGACAAGCACGCAAACTTTATTCAAGCCGATGAAGCAGGCAACGCCGACGATGTCGTTGAACTGATGACTTTTATTCGACAACGAGTTTTTGAGGCTCATGGCATAGATCTTCGAAGTGAGATTCGTCTTGTCGGCTTTGCGTCGGTAGTCGCGCAAGAAGCAGGTGCTCAAGGCGAAGCAAAAAATATGCTGAGCACCCATCTCGAATCAGCTTTTGGGTCAAACAACAATACCGACTTGTCGATACCAATGCCGACATTCGCCGAGCAACTTTCGGACGAAGTTTTGGCAGAACTCAAGGACGCCTTCGAGGGTGACGCCACACCCACGGCGAATTTGCGGGTCGTGCAGCCAACCGACTCGATCTCGGCATCAGAAGAGTCGCCAAAAGATGTGACGAACAGTTCGTTGACGCTTAAGACGAACAATGGCCGCATCGTCATTGTTGACGAAGATCTGCGATTGCCAATCGACTCTGACCACCCGATTGACGAGCAGACAAGTTCGGTGCATATTGCGCCGTCTTCCGACCCGAGCAACGTGATTAGCGATTCACGTTTCAGAACCCGTCGGCGCAAGGTCGCAAAAAATCTGGCGCTGAATCGTTTTCGACTTCTGGTCGGGTTTTTCTCGGTGCTTGGTGTCGTGGCGCTGGTGCTCGTGGTTTTGGCATCACCGATCATCGGCGTGCGCGAAATTCAAATCGAGGGCGCTCGATATATGAGCGCCGATTTGCTGTTAGCTGTCGAAAAATCTCTTGACGGCAAGTCGATACTCACTGTTGATACGAACTCTGCTGAACGACGACTTGAGGGAGATCCGTGGGTTGAATCGGTGCGCATCCGGCAGTTTTTCCCCTCGCGTCTCGTCGTCGAGATAGTCGAGCGAAAGCCTGTGGCGTTTTACGTTGGCGTGGATAATCGGTCACGTGTCGTAGATTCGCAGGGTCGAGTGTTGGCCGTTGAGACCGGACAACCCACCGCCTATCTGCAAATCACCGGAGTAGGGCCGAATCTCGCACCCGGCTCAAGTGCCGGCACCGTCTACAAAGCAGCCGCACAATTGGCTGGGGGGTTTCCAGAAGAACTAAATGACCGAGTTTTGAATGTTGGTGTGGGTGGACCGAACCAACTTGTGATGACTTTGCGCAGTGGAACCTTGATCAACTTTGGCCCGCCTTCAGACTTACAAAATAAACTCATTTCGCTGGTGGTGCTGTTGCGTCGTCAAGACCTCAAACAAATTATTTCCATTGATCTAACTGACCCGCAGACACCAACCGTAAAGTCCAAGTAGAGACTTTTTGAACTTACCTGAACGTCCCGATGATGTTTGGAGAGGCTAAGTCGATGTGGCAGACTAAATCCACTTACAAATAGCGGGGGTTATCTTCAATGGTCGGTCAGCCACAAAACTATCTTGCAGTCATCAAGGTCATCGGCATCGGGGGCGGTGGAGTAAACGCAATCAATCGGATGATGGAGTCGGGAATGCGTGGCGTCGAATTCATCGCGATCAACACGGATGCGCAAGCGCTGTTGCTCAGCGATGCGAGCGTGAAGATCGACATCGGTCGTGAACTAACTCGCGGACTCGGCGCTGGCGCTGATCCAGAAGTTGGTCGAGAAGCCGCCGAACAGCATCGTGATGAAATTCAAGAAGTTGTCGCAGGCGCCGACATGGTATTCATCACTGCCGGAGAAGGTGGCGGCACCGGAACAGGAGCCGCTCCTGTCGTTGCTGAAATTGCCAAAGCTGAAGGTGCATTGACGGTGGCGATAGTCACTCGTCCATTCGCATTCGAAGGTCGACGACGCTCGGTGCAGGCAGATGCCGGCATTGCCGCGCTCAAAGAAAAAGTCGACACCTTGGTCGTAATTCCCAACGAGCGTCTGCTTGCAATCTCGACGGACAAAACCACGATCTTGGATGCGTTCAAAAAAGCCGACGAGGTTTTGGTGCAGGGCGTCTCAGGCATCACTGGTTTGATCACCACACCTGGTCTGATCAACACTGACTTTGCTGACGTGAAAACTGTTTTGGCAAATGCAGGAACTGCGTTGATGGGCACGGGTGCGGCCAGTGGTGACAACCGTGCGGTGTTGGCGGCCAACGCCGCGATCAACTCGCCGCTTCTTGAAGCATCACTTGAAGGAGCGCGGGGCATCGTCGTGAACATCACTGGTCCATCCAATGTTGGTCTGTTCGAAGTGACTAGCGCAATGGAAATCGTGCGCGGGGTTGCTCACCAAGATGCAAACATCATCCACGGCTTGGTAATCGACGACGACGTGAGCGACGAAGTTCGAGTCACGGTTGTTGCTGCAGGTTTCGAACGATGGGATAGCGCGGCGCAACGCTCGGCGACTCGCGGTGACGGTCGCAATACGTCAACATCTGGAACGGTTCGCCCTGAAGCCAAGGGTGGTCGATTGAAAGATTTGTTTAGCGGCACATCTGATCCACTGAGTGGTGCAGATGATGACGACGATCTTCCATCGTTTCTGAAATAAAGTCGGCATGTCGGTGACGACATGACACCAGACGACATCTCGTTAGTTGCGTCTCGGGTCGCGCTCGTTCGCGAACGCATCGCCGATGCGGGCGGTCAAAATGTCAAATTGATCGCGGTCACCAAGACTTTTGAAGTCAGTGCATTGGTCGCAGCGTTCGATGCCGGGTGTGATGGCGTCGGTGAAAACTATGCGCAAGAACTTGTTGCCAAATCTCAACTCGTGCCTGGTGACAAGCGTCTGCCAGTTCATTTCATTGGTCGTTTGCAGACGAACAAAGTAAAAATGCTCGCCGGTGTAGTGGATCTCTGGCAGAGCGTGGATCGCCAAGAGTTGATCCTCGAGATCGCCAAACGATGTGCGGGCGCGACGGCTGCGCATCGGTCGATTATGTTGCAAGTTAATTCAACCAATGAGCCGGACAAGGGTGGTTGTCAACCCAGCGAAGTCGAGACTCTGTTGGGTCTGGCCGTGAAGAATAATTTGGAAGTGTTGGGTCTAATGACTGTCGGGCCAACCGAAAGTCAGCCCGAACAGGCTCGTCAGAGTTTTCGTCTGGTGCGCAAACTCGCCGATCAATTGGGTCTTGCGCAATGCAGCATGGGCATGACCGGCGACCTTGAAGTCGCGGTTGAAGAGGGGGCGACGATGATCCGTGTCGGGTCGGCGTTGTTTGGTGCTCGGAGCTGAATCTGCGCTGGTTTGATGCCGGTTTGATATTGCAGCGAGCAAGATAGTCCGTAGTTGTTGCTGAAATCTGAACTATCCTTGCGATATGTCAATGTTCCGTCGCGCAATGGACTACCTCGGTTTGGGGCCAGATGAGGCCTACGACGATTACGACGAATCCGTCGCAGTTGAACGTGATCGGCGAATGCCAGGTCGCGGTCGTCAAAGAGATGTTTATGACGAACCAGAAGAGGACTACGACGACTATGGTGCGGACGATCGTCGCTCGGCTGGCATGCGCACGCAACAAGCCCAGCACGATTCGGGTGTGACGGTTCGTCCTGCTGAGGGTCGACGCGGTGAAGCAGTTGCTCGTCCTGTGTTGCCGGCAGCAGATCCCGTGACGATTCGTCCGACAAGTTACGAGGACGCAAAAGAGATCGCCGATCAATTCAAAGAAGGCAATCCGGTGATAATCAATGTGCAGTCGACCGACCGAGAGACGATGCGTCGAATAATCGATTTTGCCAGCGGTGTTTGTTACGCCAATAACGGCACCATGGAGAAAATGAGCACCGGTGTTTTCATGATGAAACCGTTTGGCGCACGCATCACGCGCGGCTAGCGCAGATTGGGCACCAAAAATGACAGGTCTTCTTTGCAGTATCGTTCAAATTTTCATTTATATGATCATCGTTCGGGTGGTGTTGTCGTGGTTTCCATCCACCAGCGGGGGCGTTGTCGCCCAGATTTCCTTCTTTGTCGGTCGGTTCACTGAGCCAGTTTTGGACTGGGTGCGTCGAATCATGCCACGCACGGGCATGCTTGACCTCTCGCCACTGATCGTCCTGCTTTTCTTGCAGATTGTCGTGCAGCGCATGATCCTCAGGTGTTAGATCACTCGTGTCTTACCCGCAGGTAGAACCGCAACCAAATTTTCCAGCCGTTGAGAATCAGGTTCTTGAATATTGGAAGACCGACTTAACCTTTGCCGCGTCAATTCAGATGCGTGAGGCCGGTGAAAAAGGCGACAACGAGTTCGTTTTTTATGATGGTCCACCGTTTGCCAACGGTCTGCCGCATTATGGTCACTTACTGACTGGTTTCGTTAAAGATGCGGTGCCGCGTTATCGCACGATGCGCGGTCATCGCGTGGAGCGTCGTTTCGGTTGGGACTGTCATGGTCTACCAGCCGAGGCCGAGGCTGAACGCCAACTTGGTATTTCCGGTCGACAAGCCGTCACTGATTTTGGAATCGACAAATTCAACGAATACTGTCGCACTTCGGTTTTGCAATACACCAGCGACTGGGAACGTTATGTGACTCGCCAGGCGAGATGGGTCGACTTTGAAAACGATTACAAGACGCTCGACACCTCTTATATGGAGAGCGTGATGTGGGCATTCAAAACACTTTGGGACAAAGGTCTAATCTACGAAGGCTTCAGGGTGCTGCCTTACTCATGGGCACTCGAGACTCCGCTGTCAAATACCGAAACCCGAATGGATGATGCGTACAAGCAGGTACAAGACCCGGCGTTGACCGTGGGTTTCGAACTTTCGTCAGGCGAAATTATCTTGGCGTGGACGACAACCCCCTGGACATTGCCATCCAACTTGGCTCTCGCCGTCGCGCCTGACGTGTCGTATGTGGTCATCGAACACGAAGGTCGCAAACTGATAATCGCCAGTGAGCGGCTAGTCGCCTATGAGCGTGAGTTCGTCGAGCCAAAAATTCTTGAAACGATTTTAGGTTCGCAATTAGTGGGTCGAAGATACAGACCACTATTCGATTATTTTGCCGATCAACCCAACGCGTTTCGGATTATTGCCGGAGATTTTGTAACCACCCAAGAAGGCACGGGCGTGGTGCACATGGCGCCAGGTTTCGGCGAAGATGACCAACGAGTGTGTCAAGAAGAAGGCATCGACTTGGTGGTGCCGGTTGATTCTCGCGGATGTTTCACGAGCGAAGTCGCGGACTTTGCAGGTCAATTGGTTTTTGACGCCAACCCCGCAATTATTCGCGTGCTCAAAGATCGCGGTGTCGTGTTTCGTCATGAGACCTACGATCACGCCTATCCGCATTGTTGGCGCACCGGAAAGCCACTCATATATAAGGCCGTCGGTTCGTGGTTCGTCAAGGTCACGGCAATTCGCGATCGGATGGTTGAACTCAACGAGCAAGTGCGCTGGGTGCCGGACCACCTGAAACATGGCAGTTTTGGCAAGTGGCTAGAGAACGCCCGCGACTGGACGATCAGTCGCAATCGATTTTGGGGTTCGCCGATTCCGGTGTGGCGCAGTGACGATCCGAATTATCCGCGGATCGATGTCTACGGCAGCATCGAAGATCTGCGTCGCGACTTCGGTGTCGAGATTTCAGAGTTGCATCGACCAGCTATCGATAATTTGGTTCGCCCGAATCCAGATGACCCGAGTGGCAAGTCGATGATGCGTCGCGTGCCGGAAGTTCTGGACTGTTGGTTCGAAAGTGGTTCGATGCCTTTTGCTCAAGTGCATTATCCGTTCGAAAACCAAGAGTGGTTCGAGAATCACTATCCAGGAGATTTCATCGTCGAATACATCGGTCAGACTCGTGGCTGGTTCTACACGCTGCATGTACTGGCCACCGCTCTTTTTGATCGACCAGCATTTTCTAATTGCGTGAGTCACGGCATCGTGCTCGGAGAAGATGGCGCGAAGATGTCCAAGAGTCTGCGCAACTATCCGGATCCGATGAAGGTATTCGACAGTCACGGGGCAGATGCAATGCGCTGGTATCTGCTTTCTTCTTCGATCTTGCGCGGCTCAGACTTTGCGGTCACCGAAGAAGGCATGCGCGACACCGTTCGACAAGTGATCTTGCCATTGTGGAATAGTTGGTATTTTTTGTCGCTCTACGCCAACGCCGAATCTGTTTCGGGTCGTGTCGACACGACGAGCGACAACGTTTTGGATCGCTACATCATCTCGAAACTCTGTGGGCTAGTTGAAGAAACTACGAAAAGTTTCGACGCCTACGATTTGTTCGCCGCTTGTGCCGAAATTCGGACTTTTCTGGATGCTTTGACCAATTGGTACATTCGCCGCAGTCGAGACCGTTTTTGGAAAGGTGATGTTGCGGCGATCAACACTTTGCACACCGTATTGCATATAGTCACACGGATTACCGCCCCCGTGTTGCCGTTAATCTCCGAACAAATTTTTCGCGGGCTGACGGGCGAGCGAAGCGTGCACCTTCAATCTTGGCCAACCATTGAAGGCTTGCGCAAAGACGAGCAACTTGTCGCATCAATGGATCGTGTGCGAGATGTGTGTTCGACAACTTTGTCGTTGCGCAAGGTGCATTCACGCAGAGTTCGTCAACCGCTTGCCAGTTTGACCGTGGCGACCGAAGACTCGACCGCGCTCAGAAACTTCGTCGAGATCATCGCCGACGAGGTGAATGTGCGAGAAATCAAATTCTCTGACGATGTTTCTGCCTTCGCCGAATTTGAACTACAGGTTGTGCCGAGCGTTGTCGGCCCGAGGCTGGGGGCGAACACGCAAGCCGTAATCAAAGCCGTGAAAAGCGGCAACTGGGTGCGAAAAGGCGATGTGATCACCGCGGGATCGATTGATCTGCAACCAGGTGAATACCAACTGAAACTTGTGCCCAAAGCCTCTGGGGCGAGTGCGGCATTGGGTACTACGAGTGGTGTGGTCGTTCTTGACATCAATTTGACCCCAGAGCTTGAAGCCGAAGGTGCGGCGCGAGACATAATTCGTTTGATCCAACAGCAACGCCGTGACGCCGGGTTGGATGTGTCTGACCGAATTCGTTTGCGTTTGGGGTTGTCAGCCGAACTTTGTGCGCAGGTTGAAGCGCACCATGAGACGATTAAAGCTGAGACTTTGGCCACCGAATTGGATGTTTTTGTGCTCACCGACAATCAGGCTCCGAACGCCGATTTAGATGGAGTGGCAGTGTTT
>JAQCDY010000034.1 GCA_027729785.1 Actinomycetota bacterium
ATCGTCGATAAAAATTCTCCAGTAATCGTCTATTGCGCAGGCGGTGTGCGCAGTGCTTTTGCCGCCGAGACGCTGCAACAATTGGGTTACACCAGTGTGCTCAGCATGGCTGGTGGCTTTGGCAAGTGGAAAGATGAAAACCGCGAGTGGTCAACACCCGCGCAGTTGTCGGCAGAGCAGAAAAATCGATATCAACGCCATGTGCTGTTGCCCGAAGTCGGTATTGAAGGTCAGTCGAAGTTGCTTTCAAGCAAGGTGTTGTTGCTGGGTGCTGGTGGGCTTGGCTCGCCAGCGGCGATGTATTTGGCAGCGGCCGGTGTCGGCACGATAGGCATCGTGGATATGGACGTAGTTGATGCGTCCAATTTGCAGCGCCAAATTTTGCATAACCTCGATCGAGTTGGAGACCGCAAGGTTGACTCGGCGAAAAAAACTTTGACGATGCTCAACCCCGATGTTGATGTCGTTACTTATGACACGCGTCTTTGTGCTGAAAATGTAATTGAAATCTTGACGGGTTATGACGTAATCGTGGATGGTGCGGATAACTTTCCAAGTCGATATCTGCTCAACGACGCCAGCGTCAAACTTGGCATTCCGGTTGTGCACGGCTCAATATTCAGATTTGAAGGCATGGTCAGTGTGTTTCACCCGATTCTTGGCCCGACATATCGCGACATGGTGCCAGAGCCGCCACCGGCAGAGTTGGCCCCGAGTTGTGCCGAGGCTGGAGTGCTGGGTGTATTGCCTGGAATCGTCGGTTCGATTCAAGCGCTGGAAGCACTGAAGCTAATTCTTGGGCTGGGTGATTCGTTGATCGGCAAAATCTTGACAATTGATACGACCGAAATGTCGTTTCGCACTTTTAAGTTGCAACGTGATCCAAACAATGCTGTGACGCATGACAATCGAGAGAGAATTCAAATTCGTGATCTCGAAGGTGCCTGCGCACCGTGGCTCTCAAAATAATTGCTTAGCCAACAAGCCAGTTATCTAGTTGAACTCAGTCGCACGACCTCAAGTCGTATGATTATCTAGTGCGATTTGCCATTGTCGGGGCTGGGTTTTCAGGAGCCGTTGTCGCGCGAGAATTAGCGCAAGCGGGCCACGAGGCCATGGTTTTTGATTCCCGTGACCATGTCGCCGGCAATTGCTTTACGGCGCGTCACGACACGGGCGTGATGGTCCACAAATATGGTCCACATATCTTTCATACACAACACGAACATGTTTGGGAGTACATCAATCGTTTTGGCGAAATGATGCCGTACCGGCACAAAGTCAAGGCGCTTTCGCAAGGTGAAATGTATTCGTTGCCGGTGAACCTAAAGACGATCAACCAGTTTTTTGACCGCGATTTTGATGCCCAGCAAGCCGAAGAATTCATCCAGAGCAAGGCCGACACGACGATCACCAACCCTGTTTCATTCGAAGACCAAGGTTTGCGTTTCGTCGGTCGCGAATTGTATGAGGCGTTTTTCGCGGGTTATACATCAAAGCAGTGGGGGGTTGATCCAAAAGAATTGCCTGCAAGCATTTTGGCGAGACTGCCCGTGCGCTTTACGGAAGACGATTCATATTTCAATCATCCGTATCAGGCGATACCCAAGGATGGTTATACACCGATAGTCGAGGCGATTCTGGATCACCCGTCGATTTCGGTTCGGCTCAACACGAAGTTTGTGCCGAGCGAGTCGAGCGAGTTTGGTGAATTCGACCATGTTGTCTGGACCGGGCCAATCGATGCGTACTTTAATTATGAATTCGGACGATTGGGTTACCGAACCCTGGATTTTTTACCCGAAGTAAGCGACGGCGATTATCAGGGTCACCCAGTTGTCAACTATTGCGATGTCGAGGTGCCGTATACGCGAATCACCGAGCACAAACACTTCGCGCCTTGGGAGACTCACGATCGAACAGTTGTCTATCGCGAGTTTTCACGACTTTGTGGCGAGACTGATACGCCTTATTATCCAATTCGATTGGTCAAAGAAAAAGAGCAGTTGATGCAATATGTTCAACGGGCTCGCAGCGCCAAAGGCGTGACATTCATCGGCAGACTTGGCACCTACCGTTATCTTGATATGGATGTGACGATTCATGAAGCACTGTCGGCGTCAAAAGTGATGCTGGATTGTTTGACCGCGAAAAAATCGTTGCCGAGTTTTTCGGTTGATCCGATGGCGTGATGAATAATTTTTTGTTGCAAAGACTGACTCTGCCGCGTGCAGAGACAACCGAGCCTTTGCTATATGTGCGCGCTGCTGGTGATGCACAGGTCGCGGATGGTCGGGTTCTTTTGCGTGCGGGCGCTGAACTCAGTTTTGATACTTCATTTGGGGTTTTTGCCGCTGGTCGTTGGCGACGGCTGAGCACCATCGAGAATCTCTCCGTCAATATTTTCGCAACAGGGTCTGGTCGAATTGAAGTTGTGGGCGTTTATCAAAATTTATTCGGTTTGAAACAAACAGAAAAAGTTGTTGCTTCAAGTGGCATTGCGTTGAACGGCAAGACGACGATCGAAGTGCCAGATTTTTCTGGGGCGAAATATGGGAGTTATTTCATTCGAATAAGCGCAGAGCAGACCGATGTTGTCGTAACCGGGGGAGAATGGACGACGACCACGGATGTTGCGTGCGAGATCAGGCTTTCGCTGTCAATAACCACTTTTAATCGCCAAGATTATGTCAAGCCGACCGTGGCGAAAGTTTTGCATCTTGAAAAAACGGTCGAAACACTGCGCGGCAAACTGCGCGTGCTGGTCGTCGACAACGCACGAAACATCGAATTCGATACCGAGGCTGATGCGCCGATCACGGTCGTGCAGAATCCCAACTTGGGTGGTGCTGGTGGGTTCGCTCGCGGAATCATTCATCTGCGCAACGAGGGTTGGTCGACACATATCTTGTTGATGGACGACGACATCACTCTAGAACCAGATGCCCTTGTGCGAACCTATGCCTTGTTCAGTTTTGCGCGTGACGAGAAATTGTGTATTCATGGAGCGATGCTCAGCGAAGAACGCGGTTGGATGCAGTTTGAAGCGGGCTCGAAATATCGTTGGCGATCGCTGTATCCGTTGCGGGCGATTGGTCGTGAAGACGACCTGCGTGAGCGCAAATTAGTGCTGCGCGATGCGCGCGAAAAGAAGTTCGCCTATACGGCTTGGTGGTATACGGCATTTCCGGTGATGATCACACGGGACAACCCGTTGCCGATTTTTGTGCGTGGCGATGATGTCAGTTATGGCTTGCTGCATACCGGCAAGCACAGCGTCACTTTGAACGGTGTGATCGTCTGGCACGCAGATTTTGGTCTGAAGAACAACCCGTCCTCGTTATTTTATGAAAAGCGCAATTTTGCGATCATCGACACGCTCGTGTTTGACAGGCATCACTGGTGGCACTTGGCGCGACGATTTATTGCACTGAGTTTTCGTAACTTGTTCTCGATGCGTTATGCCAGCGTCGAATACATGATTCGTGGCGTGCGTGCATACCTGCAGGGCCCGGCGGCATTGATCGCCACGGATCACTCGGCTTTGCACGATGATTTGCGTAAAGTATCTGAAGAAAAACCAGCACCGCTGTCGGCAGAATTGGCTGCGGTGAAAATCACCAAACCAAGAGTCAAGCCGATCCGTTTGATTGGTTTTGCGATGGCCGTGCCACTTATCGGTGGTTACATTTTGCCCAAGGCGTTACGTCGCGATGTTTTGAAAACTGCACCGATTGACTCGCGAGCGGTGGGTTTGGCAACCAGATACAACCGAATTTTGTATCGCCATGACAGACTTCCTGAAGGTTTCGTGGTCGAGCGCGACTCACGTCGATTTTTTTCGTTATTGCGTGAAGTCTGCATCGTGACCAAAGAAATTGCCCTGAATTATCGTCGGCTCAAGCGCGAATATCGTGATGCTTATCCGACTCTTGTCAGCGACGAGAGCTGGCAAAAAAAATTTAACAACTGATTATTTTATTTTGCGAGCGTTGCGCTGGCAGCCAGTAGCGAGAGCCAAGTTGTACGGTTGATCACACCAGTTTGTTTGAGCCCGACGCTTTTTTGAAAGCGCTTGAGTTGCTTAGCCGTGCCAGAACCAAAGATTCCATCTGCTTTCATTTTGATTTTAAGTACGCGGGCGAGTGCCGTTTGAGCGGTGGCTACTGATGTATGTCGCGAGTTTCGACTGAGTTTAAAAGTCGTGGTGTCGATGCCGAGAAGGCTCAGGACTGCGACATCGGCAATGCCGTCTATTGGCAGACCGTTGAGCTCTTCGAATTTGCTCACGGCGCTTGCAGTGCCTTTGCCGAATGCGCCATCGATGGCAAGTTTCTTTTTCTTTTTCAAGCCGAGGGCGACGTTCAGTGCCTTTTGTAACCGAGAAACCGGCTCACCGCGGTTGCCGGCGACCAAAGGCAGGGCGAGTGGCAAGACACTGTCTGGATTTGGCGTAATTAGACCTTGAGCACGCAGGTCGTCAAGTTGCTTGCGCAAAAATAGTGTGAACTCGGCACGCCCAGTGGTCGTTAGATGAATGTTGTCGCTGAACCAACGTGAAGCCGATGGGTCGCTGCTGGCCGCGTTCCAGTCGAGGACCGAAACATTTGGATTTGTTTGCGCGGCAGCCGTCAGCGCGGCGTTTGACAACGCATAGTTTTGTGAAGCACGACGCGTCGACAGGTTGACGAAGATGATTCTTTGCACGTTGCGTGCGTTTAGCACGTTAATCACTGCAGCCACATCGCCGGCCATCGTGTTTGGGTCGTCGTTGTATCCCAATTGGATGATCGCAATTTGCGGGAACTGTTCGGCGCTCAGTGAATTGACCACACCGATTGCATCTGGCAAACCTTTGTCTGGTGTGACGCAACTCGGGCCGACCATGCAGCGATTGGCGATGGCCTGAAAATTGACCGACGGATAGGCGGGTGACATTATTGCTGAGAATTCGGTGGCGATGCTTTGGCCAATCGAATCACCGACGAACAGCATTGAGCCAACAACACCAGATTCAAGTGGTGCGCCAAAAACTTGTGTCGCTCCGAACCACGGTGCAGGCAAGCCGAAAGTCGTACGGAAAGACCAACCCGAAACTTTGACTGCGCCAGCAGTGCCGGTGATTGTGACATCAATCGTGTAGCCACCCCAATCGCCACCCAGACCGTCGTTCGTCGTCGTAACCGAAGTAAGCATGCCGACTTGCGGGTATTTGGCGACGATCTGCGCGGCAGAAAACGCGCGCGTCCAAACCATTAGCGAGCTGTTTGAAGAAATATCACCTTGGTCGACCAAGGCCGGAAATTCTCCGCCGGCGGTGCGACCACCGTTTGAAGATGAAAACTCAGTGCGCACAACATTGCCATTTGGATTACGAATCACAATGCCGGAAGTTTCTGCAACGGCACGATCGGTGTTGGCACTTTCGAGAACCGATGGTGATGCGTTGACTGAAGTTCGAAGTGCGGCACCACCATAAACTTGACAGTCTTGGGTGTCGCAAGTTTTCGCCAGACCTGCGTAGCGATTTTCGGTGACTGAATATGATCGAGCGGCGACTGCTTGGGCACGCAACGCATTCATGCCCGCACCGTCAGCAGTGTCACCCCATGATGCCGGTGATTCGCGTGGCACGACGCCGCGTAGATAATCGTCAAGACGAGCGATGTTGATCGTTCGGTTTTCGTTCTTGGTGTTGTTCATTGCGCGAACAATGCCGCGGTAATAACGCACTTGATTTGCGTTTGCCGATTTTGGTTGACAAAGGCCGACCGTGTCGAGTGCCGATGCGGCGGGGTCTTGACTGGCGTTGGTTAGAAACGATGCGGTTTCGTTGAACTCACCGATCAATGCGAAGCCTGCTGCTTCGGGCGAGTCTGCTTCTTTGAGGCATTTGCGCTCTCCAGAGCCCCAAACTTGATATACGCGCTGTGCCCCGGGCTTTTCGCGGGCGACCATGCTGGTAAACCGTCGACCCTGGTCTGGGTCTTCGAGCAATCGCATCGTGCCAGAGTCTGAAACGACGCCGGTTTGCTTGTTGTTCATCACACTCAGCCAAGTTGTCATATCTTGGTTTGGCGCCTCAAGATTTGATCGTGAGTTGCCCGTTGCTCCACCGTAATAAAAGTCGAGAATTTGCTCCCACGACCAGCCGTGAACGGTTGCCCAGCCGTAAGCACCGTATTGGCTCAGACCGCGACCATGGCCGAAACCGCGACCGTAAATAATCACACCGCCAGGAAGTTGACCGATCTCGGCATGGGCGAGTGGCGCAGGTGTGAGCCCCGCAAAGAGAGTTGCGATGCCGAATAATGCGACAAAGCGTCGTTTAAATGAGATTTGGGGTATGCGCATAGAGAATTAGAACTCCCTCGCCCGCAGAGACAGTCTACTTGAAGTTAGGCGACAACTTCGGTTGCCGGAAGCGTGTCGCGTTGTTGCACGACAACACCACTAAGCACAAAACTAATGCCAATTAAATCTGTGATACTTGGCACTTGATTTAAAAACAGCAATCCGAAAATAGTTGCCGTGACCGGTAGTAACGCGAGCAACAAAGAAAATCTGCGCACCGGAATGCGCCGCAATGTGAATTGATCGATGCCGTAGCCAATTGCATTGGACAAAATACCGACCAAAAAACATGTTGCGAGAATCCACGGTGCGCTGAATGCGGGGCCGCTCGACGGCGCACCGAATGGGGCGATGAAAAGAGCGCCGATCAACAGGCCGATGCCAAGGCCAGAAACGCCACGGTCAAAACTTGCGACTTTTGAACCGATCACGATGTAAAGCGCCCACATGATTGAAGCCAGAAAAATGAAAAGCAAACCCAACGGCTCGTTGCCGAGTTCGAGACCGGACAAAATCACGACACCGATTACGGCCAAGACGAGGGCGATGGCATTGCGGCGTGTGCGGGTGCGAAGTGCGGCGACGGTTATTGGTCCGATGAATTCGATCGCTACACCTTTGCCCAGATCAAGATGTTGAATTGCCAAGTAGAAAAACAAATTCATTAGAGCTGTTGAAATGCCGAACAGACTGAGGCTGATCAATTGTTGGCGCGACCAGTGGCCGTCGAGCCTCAACGATTTAAACGAGAACGCAAGCAAAAAAATTGCTGCGCCGATCACGCGTAGCCAGGCAACACTGGCCGGGGCAAGATCGTCGAACAGACCAACTGCGATGACCGCACCGCAGTATTGACCTAATGCTGAAACTACGAATAGAAGCTCGGGCGGAGCCGTATTTGCGAAACGATTCAACCCGCGCGAGGCGGCACTAGGACTCAATCGAAAAGATCTGGGTCAGTGCGACAGATTTCTTCCCACAGAGGTTGAAATTGCAACCAACCTGCGGCTGGATATGCAGTTTTTTCGCGCGTGTAAGTGGCATCTTTATGAGAAATTATTTTTGGTTTGCCCACGGCTTCGGCCATCAATTGTGCTTGACAGGTGCGCTCCATGGTGATGAACCAGAATGCCGCGGCGTCAACCGTGTCGCCGACGGTGAACAAACCGTGATTTTGGTGAATTGCCGCTTTGCCTTTTGGAAACTTGGCGGCGATTTCTTGTCCAGCAGAGATTTCGAGCACGACGGCACCACCTTGCTCGGTGATCACGGTGTGGTCTTCGTAAAAGTAGCACGAGTCTTGGGTGATCGGGTCGAGTTTGCGACCGAGTGACGACCATGACTTGCCAAACGGCGAGTGGGCGTGAGCGGCAGAAATCACATCGGGGCGGGCCTGGTGAATTGCCGCGTGGATGCAAAACGCCGCACGATTGACCGGCTGCGAACCGTATACGACGTCACCATCGTGGTTGACGAGAATCAAATCGCTGACTCGCATGTAGCGAAAGCTTTTTGCAAATGGGTTGACCCAGAAGTGATCCGTGAACTCAGGGTCGCGCACGGTGATGTGACCGGCAACGCCTTCGCCGAAACCGAGGCGACCGAAAATGCGCATTGCACCGGCAAGTTTTTCTTTGCGATGCTGACGCTCTTGTTCGAGTGTCGCAAATTTTGGTGGCGCGAGTTGCGTGACAGTTTTTGGCGTCAACTCGATGCCGTCGATCGTTTGTTTGGTGGTTTGGTTCTCGATGATTGCCATGACTTTAGGTTACGACAAGGCGAGCAAGGCTGCGTTGACGAGTTGCTCTGGAAGCAGGTCAAAAGTGCCGTAAAGATCGGCAATAGAGCCTGATTGACCGAATTCGTCAACACCCACAGGCACAGTTCGAGCGCCGAATATTGATCCCAGCCAAGCCAACGAATGGCTCGCCGAGTCTTGCACTGTGAGAATCGGCAGGCGACGCTCTGAATCACTTAGTAGTGCGCCGAAGTGCCCGACATCGCGCGTCGTCACGCCGTTGCGGGTTGCGCTTTGTTGTGCGGTGCGCCAGCCACGATAAATACGATCGGGTGAGCAAATATCGAGTACCACCGCGTTGATACCTTCGGCTTCGAGCAGTTTTGCTGCGGCCACTGCCTCGGGAATGACGCTGCCGGTAGAGGCGATAACTAAATCGGCAGGTTGGTTTTCGTTCGGTTCGCGCAATCTATATCCGCCGGCCAAGACATCGGCGCGCAACGCATCAGCGCCACGCTTTGCCAGGAGTTCTTCAAATGGTGTTTGATCGATTGGGCGAGTTGAAAGTCGCAAGTACATGCTGTCACCATCGGGTGTGCTGAGTCGATCGAGGCCGTTGCAAATCAGCCAGTCGAGTGTGCGCGCAAAACATGGCTCGGCGTAAGTCATGTTTGGCAACTCGAGACCCAGCGAGGTTGTGACGGTGCTTTGATGCGCGCCACCTTCTGGTGCGAGAGTGATGCCAGACGGTGTACCGACCAAAATAAATCTTGCCCCGTTGTAGAGCGCATAGATTAAAGCGTCGAGACCGCGACAGACGAATGGATCGTAAACCGTGCCGATTGGCAACAAGTGTTCACCGTGCAGTTCATGACCGAGCCCGAATGCGTGTAACGCCAAGAACAAATTCATTTCGCTGAGACCGAGTTCAACATGTCGACCTTGGGGCCCCTCGTTCCAGCGCAACAATCGGTCATCGCCCAAATAGTTTGGTTGCGCATCAGAGCTGAACACGCCGAACTTGTTGATCCAACCGCCGAGATTCGTGCTGATGCTGACATCAGGCGACATCGTGACCATGCGTTCGGCAACTTCGGGTATCGCACCGAGACCAGTCAACAATCGACCAAAAACTTCCTGAGTTGAAATTGGTTTCTTACCGATTGCCAGACTGACTTCGTGCGGAACTTTGAGTATTGGTCGGTCAGGCAACTGTTTATTATTGATATCGCCACCCACAGCACGACAGACACGGTCTTCTTCGCTGTCGGGGACGAATTGATCCCACTCAGTTTCGGGAGTCAAGCCATTTTGAATGCGTAACTCGTTGATCTGTTTTTCTGAGAGCAGGGCGGCATGGTTGAGCGGATCACCTGCGATCGGCAAACCCCAACCTTTGACTGTGTAGGCGAAGACGACGCTCGGTTTGTCGGTGACCAGGTCGCACTCGCGATAGGCGTCGAGCAACATTTCAATGTCGTGGCCACCGAGGTTTTGCACGAGGGGTGCTAAATCATCGTCTGAAACATCATTGATGAAGGCGGCTACTTCGCTTGGGGCGCCATCTAAGAATTTTTCACGAAGCGCCGAGCCATGCACAGCAAACAAACTTTGATATCGCTCATTTGACATGTCGTCGATGTATTGACGCAACGGTTCGCCTCCTGGTTGCGCAAATGCCGATTGCAGTTTGTGACCGTACTTGGCCTCGATCACATGCCAGCCGGCGTCTGCAAAAAACTCGGCAAGTTTTTTGATCTTCATGCCGGGCACAACTCGGTCGAGGCTTTGTCGGTTGGCATCGACGATCCACATCACGTTGCCGAGACCCTGCAGAGACGGGTCGGCGATTGCTTCCCAGATGTTGCCTTCGTCGAGTTCGGCGTCTCCGACTAGGGCGATGAATCGCGCCGCTGGTCGTGGCGCAAAATGTGAGTCGATATAACGACGGACCATCGAAGCAAACAACGGGGCAACGGCACCCAGACCAACCGAGCCAGTTGAGAAGTCGGCAACATCTGGATCCTTGGTTCGACTCGGGTAACTCTGCAAACCGCCAAGTGCGCGCAAGCGTTTTAGATATGACTTGTCAAGTTCGCCAGTGAGGTATTTGATCGCGTGAAAAATTGGTGACGCATGAGGTTTGACCGCGACTTTGTCGTCACCATTCAAGTGACCAAACCAAAGCGATGTCATGATGCTGACGACCGAAGCACTGCTAGCCATGTGCCCGCCAACTTTTACATTGAACTCGGCATCTCTGCCACCGGGCGCAGGTGCGCTTTCGCGTTCGCGATTGGCGTAGTCAACCATGCGTACTGCGAGCCAGAGCACTCGTTGTTGAATTCGTTCGAGCACGTCGATATCGGCGAGGTTTTCTTGTCCCACTGCTTTTTTGCCCATTCGCCAATTATGGCTTATCGTGAGAGGTCTTGACTATGGCGCGCGAATTGAAACCTGCCGAGATGGCGGCCCCAGCGGCCCGATATGCGCACGGCGTGCATGTGCCCGCAGGTTATGAGTTGGTCGTCACTTCTGGGGTCGTGCCGACGCGACGCGATGGCAGTGTGCCGGCGAATATCGGCGAGCAGGCGAATGTAGTTTGGCAAAATATTTTGGCGATTCTGGCCGAAGGAAAAATGAAAGCAGGTGACATAATTTCGGTGACGACTTACGTTGTCAGCACATCTGACGCCTCTGATCTGTCTGCGAAATTAAAGATTGTGATGGCTGCGCGTGATGCAGCATTGAATGGTCATCTGGCAGCGAGCACGCTCGTAACCGTGCCTGCGTTAGCCAAGCCCGAGTGGTTAATGGAGATCTCCGTGCTCGCGGCGAGGCAACCAAACTCGTAGCCTTGAGATTGCATTATGACTGATAAAAAAACCGACTCGGGTATTGAGATTGAACCCCTGTATTCAGGCGAGTCGTTGAGCGGTTTCGACGCGAAATCAAAACTTGGCTCTCCTGGCGTGGCGCCATACACGAGAGGCATTTACGAGACGATGCATCGGGATCGTTTGTGGACGATGCGCCAGTATGCGGGTTTCGGCACGGCTGCCGACACCAATGAGCGATTCAAATTTTTGTTGAACGCGGGGCAGACAGGTTTGTCTTGTGCGTTCGATCTACCGACGCAGATGGGTTATGACAGTGATCATCCGCGTGCGGCTGGCGAGGTCGGCAAAGTTGGCGTGGCGATCGACTCGATCGAAGATATGCGCGTGTTGCTCGCCGATCTGCCTCTCGACAAGGTGACGACATCAATGACGATTAACTCGACAGCGGCAGTGCTGTTGTTGCTATACGAATTGGTGGCCGAAGAACGCGGCGTTGCGTCGACCGAAATTTCAGGAACGATTCAAAACGACTTGTTGAAAGAATACATTGCGCGCGGAACATATATTTATCCGCCGCGACCGTCAATGCGAATTATCACGGATATTTTTGCGTATTGCGCCAAGCACGTTCCGAAGTGGAACACGATCTCAATCTCGGGTTATCACATTCGCGAGGCGGGTTCTAGTGCCGTGCAAGAACTTGCGTTTACTTTGTCGAATGCGATTGCTTATGTTCAGGCGGCGGTCGACTCGGGGCTCGACGTCGACGATTTCGCCCCGCGGATCAGTTTCTTTTGGAACGGTCACAACAATTTTTTTGAAGAGGTGGCCAAGTTTCGTGCCAGCCGTCGCATGTGGCATGAAATTATGTCGAAGCGGTTTGGTGCGCAGAACCCTGCCAGTTTGCTGATGCGTTTTCACACACAAACTGGTGGTTCGACACTTACGGCACAACAACCGCAGAACAATATCGTGCGAGTCGCGATGCAGAGCATGGCTGCCGTGTTGGGTGGTACGCAAAGTTTGCATACCAATGGTTTTGACGAGGCACTGAGTTTGCCAACCGAAGATGCAGCACGCATTGCGTTGCGAACGCAACAAATCATCGGCTACGAGAGTGGCGTCACCGACACGCCTGATCCATTGGCTGGTTCTTATTATGTTGAGTCGTTGACAAATGAAGTCGAGCGATTGTCTTGGCAGTACATCGAACGCATCGAGCAAATGGGTGGCGCAGTGCAGGCTATTGAGTCTGGGTTTCAGGTTGGCGAAATTGAAGAGTCGGCTTATGCGTATACAAAGTCGATCGATGATGGTTCGCGCGTTTTGGTTGGGGTGAATAAGTTCGTCGCCGAGTCCGAAAAAGAATTCGTGCCGAAAAAAGTTGATCCAGAACTTGAACGAAGTCAGATCGCCAGGGTCGCAAAGTTGCGTGCGTCGCGCAACCAAGTCGCGGTGACTTCGGCGCTTGATAAGTTGAAGAGTGCGGCGCGGGAGAGCGACAATTTGTTGTATCCAATGAAAGATGCTTTGCGCACTAACGCCACACTTGGCGAAGTGAGCGATGTGTTACGCGAGGTGTTTGGCGTTTATCAGCCGAGTTGAGAATTTTGGCGCCAAAAAGCGATGCGCTGTCTCGCGAGTAAGCGAATTAGCTCGTAATTGTTTGGACTTTTGCTGGCGGTCGTTCGATGGCTTGGGCTTGGCGTTCGGGATGGCCGAGGTAGATCATCGCCGTGATGTGCGTGCCAGTTTTAAATCCGCAGAAGTTCGCAACATCGCCGTTGGCACCTTTCGGGCAACTTGACCAGAAACTGGCCAAGCCGAGCGTTGTAGCGCCAAGCAAAATGTTTTGAATGCCGGCTGAAACTGCGTCGCGATTTTCTTCGGTGCGCAACTGTGTGTCGCCTGGTTCTGTGCCGACGATCAAGATGACCGGTGCGCGCTGAAACTTGGTGCGGGTTTTGGCGACTTTTTCGGGCTTGTCGCCTTCGCGCGCCATCGCATCGGCAACACAGTTGCTTAAGCGTTCACGGGCGTCGCCGGTGACGGCAGCAAACATCCACGGAAATGTGAGTTTGTGGTTTGGCGCCCACATTGCGAGT
>JAQCDY010000035.1 GCA_027729785.1 Actinomycetota bacterium
TGCGTGATTTCGTGGCTGCGTGGACGAAAGTTATGAACCTCGACCGCTTCGATATCTGAGACGTCGTTTAATAATTAATCTGGCATTGGTTCATTCGTCGGACAAGGCGAACCACTGGCGGTCGACCCGAGCCGAAATCAATACGTCCTTTGGCTTAGGCTAAAAAGATGCCCGTAGTCGATGTTCTTACTCAGCGATCCGTCGCTTTGCGCGAAGTTAGCAGCGAGCAGTTCGATGTTCTCGTAATCGGCGGCGGCATTACAGGCCTTGGCGTCGCCGTCGACGCTGCCACCCGAGGGTTGAAAGTTGCGCTTGTCGAACGCGATGATTTCGCGTCGGGTACATCCTCGAAGAGCAGCAAGTTGATTCATGGCGGCGTCAGATATCTGCAACAAGGTGAAATTGCGCTCGTCTATGAGGCGCTGCATGAACGACATCGCCTGAAACGAAACGCGCCGCACTTGGTGCAAACGCTGCCGTTCATGATTCCGATTTTGAAGCGTGATGGCGTCGTGTCGCGCAAGATCGCTCGTGCACTCGGCACTGCCTTATGGATGTACGACCTGACAGGTGGTTGGCGAATCGGCAAGTTTCACCGTCGACTCAAGGCCGACAAAGCGTTCACTCACCTGCCGACGATGGACCGGAAACGACTTGGCTCGGCGTATTTATATTTCGATGCGATGGCAGACGACGCAAGAGTTTGCATCGCACTCGCCCGCACGGCCGCAAGTCACGGCGCGTCGGTTTTGAACTATTCGCGAGTTGAAAAAATACTCCATGACGAGCAAGGCCGCGCATGCGGCGCGGTCGTCAAGCCACATGATGGTGACGCTTTCACCATCAATGCGCGAGTTGTTGTCAATGCTGCTGGTGTTTGGTCTGACGAAGTGATGACGACCGATGCGGGCAAGAACCCAGAATCAATTCGGCCTGCCAAAGGCGTACACCTAACGGTGCCATGGGAACTCGTGCGCAACGACATCGCCGTGGTGATCCCAGTGCCAGGCGACAAACGCAGCCTATTTTTGGTGCCATGGATTTCGAATTACGACGGCACCTATCAATACACATATATAGGTACGACAGATACCGACTATCAAGGCTCAATTGACGACCCGCAGTGCACAAACATCGACATCGAGTATGTACTCAAGGCACTCAACGCCGCAGTGACGACAAAAGTTACCCCAGAAGACGTGACGGCCGTTTGGTCAGGGCTGCGACCACTCGTCAAAAGCGTGAGTGGCGAAAAAATTAGTTCACGAACAGCCGACTTGTCGCGGCGTCACAAAGTTTCAAAATCGCAGTCTGGGGTTATCACAATCGCTGGCGGAAAATTGACGACCTATCGCAAAATGGCACAAGACACGGTTGACGAAGTTCTTGAAAGATTAGGAAAGTCGGCTCGATGCCAGACCAAAAGTCTCAAATTGATTGGTGCTGAAAACAGTTCAACAAAACTCAAGGATAAAAACGCCATGCATCTTCGTGACCGCTTCGGCAGCGAGTCAAAGGTCCTCGCCGAAATGATCGAGCAAGACCCAAGTCTCGGCAAACCGTTGATCGTCGGACTGCCCTATTTGCGGGCCGAGGCGATTTTTGCGGTTCAATTCGAAATGGCCCGATCTCTCGATGACATACTTTCACGACGCACGAGGTCGCGAATCATCAATCGGCGCGCAAGCGTCGCCAGCGCGCGAAATGTCGCCGAGTTGATCGCACCGTACCTCGACTGGAGTGAGCAAGAGATCAACAACCAGGTTCTCGCCTATTGTGATTCTTGTGCAGACGAAGACCGTGCCGCACTCAAATTGTAATTTTTTATGACCATCAAACCTGTAGCACCGATTGAATTTTCAAGCTCAATCGCCGAAGTTACCGACCGCATAAGTACATCTGCCCCGCAGCTCTCGGCAGACTTTTTGAACGCTCTCGGTGGCTTGTGTCCCGTTTCAACTTCTGTTGAAGACCGCGTCGAGCACTCGCGTGACTGGTGGCCCCTCGCGATGCATTGGTCGCTGAATGGCAAGACCGCCCGACGTGCAGACGCCGTGTGTCGACCAACTTCAACCAAACAAGTCAGCGAAGTTGTTGCTCTCTGTGAAAAAAATTCGGTACCCGTCACCGTGTCTGGTGGTCGTTCGGGTGTTTGTGGCGCAGCGGTGCCGTTGTTCGCTGGCATTGTGATCGACACGACAGACCTGCACGGCGTCGTTGGCGTCGACCAACTCTCAGGACTGATCGAAGTGCTACCTGGCACTTTTGGACCCGATCTCGAAAATGAAATCAACACCAAATACGAACTCACTGTGGGCCATTTTCCACAATCGTTCGACATTTCGACGGTTGGCGGTTGGATTGGTTCGCGTGGCGCGGGTCAGTTTTCAACTCGCTACGGCAAAATTGACGACATGGTTGCCGGTCTCGAGGTCGTGCTGGCTGACGGCTCAATAATTTTGACCGGCACAGAACCAGCGGGTGCCACGGGTCCGAATTTAACCTCACTGTTCATCGGCAGCGAAGGCACACTAGGGATCATCACCAAAGTTTGGTTGCGTGCGCATCCACTGCCCACATGCACAAAAAAGGCTGCGTTTCGCTTCAAGACTTTCGCGGCCGCCGTCGAAACTATGCGCACGGCGATTCGGTACGGCGCTACGCCCGCCGTATTGCGACTATATGACGAGCGAGAGAGCAAACGCAGTCACGGTGGTGACGGGTCCGACTGCACACTGTTGGTTCTCGACGAGGGCGTCGAGATATTGGTCGACGCGACTCTCAAAATAGTCAGTCAAGCGGCGCTTGATAATCGCGCTGAAATTGCCGACATGCAACTCGTCGACAACTGGCTCAGCCATCGCAACGACACAAGCGGACTGCAGATTCTTTCGAAAAAAGGCTTCGTGATCGACACCATGGAAGTCGCAGTCGCCTGGTCACGAGTAAACCTGGTTGCCGAAACCGTGAAGCACTCGATCATGCAGGTCACAGGTGCTCGTAGTGCAACCTGTCATATTTCGCACAGTTACATAGATGGTGCCTGTATCTATTTCACATTCGTGGCCGAACCAAAAGACAAGAGTCTCGCGGCGATCGAACTCGCCTATTCACAAGTTTGGGATGCGGCCCAGAACTCTGCTCTACAATCTGGCGCGAATCTCACGCATCATCACGGGGTTGGCATCAATCGCGCCAGATATATGAAGCAGGCGCTCGGCTCAGCGCACAATGTTTTGGCGGCAATAAAGAACACGCTAGACCCACAAGATATTTTGAATCCAGGAAAATTTGACATCACATCAAAGCGGGGCGAATACAAGATTTAGACAGGCGACTTAGGTAAGAAGGGTCGAACTTTGGGCGTTTTAGTTATCGACATCGGCACAAGTGGCTTACGAGCCGGCATCGTACGCCACGATGGCTCACTTCACTATTTGAATTATGAGTCGTGCCGACCCAATACTCCCGCACCTGGGCTCGTTGAGTTTGACGCCCAAGAAATGGCAGACGCCGTGTTTCGGGTCTGCTTGAAGACAATTGAACAATCTCGAGCAACAGACAAAATCGTCTCTCTTGGTGTCACCAATCAGCGGGCGTCAACGGTGATCTGGAGCAAGTCAACGGGCAAACCTTTCGGCCCCGCATTGGGTTGGCAAGACCTGCGCACGGTTGGCGACTGCATGACGGTGGCAGCCGAACACGGCATCAAACTTGCGCCAAACCAAACCGCGACAAAAGCTGCATGGATGCTGCGTCATTACATCGACGCCAACAAAATTGATATCCGCGATGTGCGCATCGGCACCGTCGACTCGTACATCGCCGCCGTGCTTTCAAACAATCAACTGCACGCAACCGATTCAAGTAACGCGGCCGTCACTGGATTGTGCTCGCTTGACGCGCATTCATGGTCGCCACGACTTTGCGAAATTCTTCGCGTCGACATCGACACTCTGCCCGAGATCGTCGCTTCAAGTGGCGTGATCGGCAATGCAACCACGCTGCCAGGTTCGCCACCCATCGCATCGCTAATTGGCGATCAACAGTCGTCGTTGATCGGTCAGGCTTGTGTCACGAGTGGTGCGACGAAGATAACTTTTGGCACAGGTGGCATGTTGAACACATTCACCGGGCAACAGGGTCCGACAAATTTCACCCGAAGCGAACATGGAACATACCCGATTGTCGCCTTCCGCGATGCGACGACAACACATTGGGCATCTGAAGCGATCATGCTGGCTGCAGGCACAAACATTGACTGGCTGTGCCAAGATCTTCAAATAATTAGTTCGCCCGAAGAAAGTCACGAACTTGCCGCCCAGGTTGCCGACAGCGCAGGCGTCGTGTTCGTGCCCGCGTTGTTTGGTCTAGGCACGCCGCATTGGGATTATGGCGCGCGCGGCACCCTGCTCGGCATCACGCGCGGCACTTCTCGTAGCCATGTTGTTCGCGCCGTATTGGAAGGCATCGCGCATCGCGGTGCCGATATGGTCGATTCGGTTGTCGCCGCGACGCAACTTGAAGTCAATTCGATTCGTATCGACGGTGGCATGAGTCGGAACCCGACTTTTGTGCAAGCACTCGCCGATGCCACCGCGCGCAACATTGAAATTTCTCCCGTCACAGAAGCCACCACGCTCGGTGCAGCATTTCTGGCCGGAGTCGGGGTTTCATTTTGGGCGTCACTTGCAGAAGCCACGAGCACATGGCGGCCTTCACAAACAGTACGTCCAAACAGCCAACTCGATCGCGCACAATGGCACGAGGCAACTTCTCGCGCCCGAAATTGGATCCCCTCGCTGTCAAGCCTCGACTTCTGAATTCGTCTAGATTTATCTGATGCTTTCTGAGACCGACATCACCCTGCTCGTTGCCGCCCAGTCGCTTGAACTCGCTGCGCAAGACATTTACGAAGTTGTGGTCTCGAAAAAATCCAAGTCTGACGACGAGCAGGCCCTGCTTGTGCTGATGCACGGCCACCATGCCGCGTATGGGCAGACCCTCAACGGAGTGCTCAGCAAGCGTGCTGCAACCCGGCGCAACGAGGAGGCTTACACCAAATTTTTCGCGATGCTCTCGGACACGAGCAAACTGTGGTCGACACTGCTCGAACTTGAAAACACCGCGATCGCGACACACACGGCGATCATAGAAAGTCTTTCGTCAGCCAAAAATGCGGCGTTGCTCGCATCAATTACGACCGTCGAAGCACGACATGCGGCGATGCTCGCCACACTAATTTCGACAGATTTAGATCTTGCTCTAGAAAATCCGGCACAAGCTTTGGTCACCCAATGAGCCAACTAAATCAACTCAGTCGTCGCGAATTATTGCGCTTGAGCGGTTTGTCTCTGGCCTCAGGTTTGGTATTGGCTGCGTGCGGAAAACAAAAAGGCATAATTGATGACGGCGCAATCGCACGTCTTGGCGAAGCACCATCTACCACCGCTTTGGCGGAGGCCGAAGTCACTGATCAGGTTCTTTTGCGCACGGCGGCATCCCTTGAATACAACCTGATCGACACGTATACGGGGGCACTTGGTCTCGGTGTATTCACTGGCGACCTGGCTGGTGCAACCGAAGTTGCCAAGCGTTTTCGCGACGACCACCAAGCGCACGCTGATGCCGTGAACGGTTTGGTGCGCGCTTTGGGTGGCAAAGAACATCGTTGTGCAAATGTGCGAATCAATGATTTGTACATCAACCCGGCACTCGAGCTGATAACCGACGATAAAAATCCAAACATTGGCATGGATGTCGTCGCACTTGCGCACGCTCTCGAAAATCTTGCCGCACAGACTTACCAAGGCGTGGTCGAATTGATCTCTGATCCAAAATTGCGTGCCGACGCGATTCGAATCGGTCAACAAGAGTCGCGTCATGCCGCGTTGCTGGCCCAAGTGCTGAACCCCGGCATCACCTCGATGGGCCCTACATTTGACGCCACGACAGGCAAGCCCAACATCGCTGCGATCCCGATGGCGTTCGGCTCGCAAGCCAACATTCAGTTGATAGTCGGAGCCCCAAAAGCCGACGGCACACGCACCACGTTGTTGCTCGAAACCCCAAGTTTGAACTCGCTCGTCTACGACACGGTGTCTTGCTAAGCGTTTAATTTCACTAATACACTGAAGACCAACGGTGAGTCGGTCGGTCGACCGCAGTGTTGTTGTGTTCGCATTGCAACATTGAGGAAAGTCGGGACTTCACAGGACAAAGTGCTGGTGAAAGCCAGGTCGGGGAAACCTGACATTTCGTGCAACAGAAAATAAACCGCCGATGGACGAGTCGCAAGACTCGTCACAGGTAAGGATGAAAAGGTGCGGTAAGAGCGCACCAGCGTGGTTGGCAACAACCGCGGCTTGGTACGTCACTTGAAGCAAGGCCGCGCAGAGGGTATGAATTGTCCGTTTGCTTTCGAGCAACCCTCGGGTAGGCCGCATAGATGGATGGTCGTCGGTATCGCCAGGAAACTGTCGGTGCTACAAAATCCCGCTTATAGACCGACTCACTGTTTTTATTCGCTGGCTTTCATTTGACTCTCATTGACCGTGACGCAACGAACCAGTCTTAAAAAACTTGGTACGACGAGTTTTGTCGGCGAGAGAAAAGTAGCGCCAAGCAGCAATGCAACCAGCAATGCCAATTATTTCAAGCGGCACATTCCATGGGCCGCGTTCGACTGAGAATAAAAGATCGTCGCTGAGCGAGACGCCGCTGAGTGGCCACCAAAAAGTTTTAGCGTTCGAAAACGCCCCGTCAAAAATCAAATGGATGAACATCCCAATCGGCACAGCCAGCAATCGCTGACGTATCGGCTTGCGGCCCGCCGTCGCAATCATGATCCCGAACAATATGGCGATACTGGTTACGACGCTGTGCATCGGCCCGACTGCGCCGCGCAGTCCGTCGATCAGATCGGGCACCAAAGCGGCCAGAGCAACCAGTCGATAATCAAATTTTGGATCGCGAAAAACAAACCAAACTGACCACACGGATGTGGCAATGAACCAGAACAACATCTCGCTCAGACCACCAAGTAACAATCACAGTTTGGGCACTCGGCATATTCATCGGCACCTAGTTTTTTTAACGCCGCAAGCTCGACAACAGACAAATCAAGATGACACGACTGGCACTTCGACCCATGCACGTCGGCCACGGAAGGTGACGTGCGTTTGTTGCGCTTGATGTCATAAAGTTTGATCAAATTGGTATCGATCGAACTGGCTGCAACTAGACGCTGGTCGTCCAACAAATGTTTGTCCGCCTCACAACTTTTGAGCGCTTGATTAAGCGCCAATGTCGCCCCTGCCACGATCTCAGATTGACTATTAATCTGCGCAACAAATTGTTTGAGTTGTTGCTCCAAATTTTCACTGGTCTCAAGCAACAGCAATTCTTGGTCGTCGTTGGCGCTACGCTCGGCACGCACCGTTTCAATTTCATGTTGCAACGCTTCGGCTTCTCGCGGAGCAATGACGGTTCGCAACTGCTGAGAATACTTCACGATCTGAGCTTCGCATTTTTTGTTTGCCGCTTCAAGATTCGTTATTTCACTTTTCACTTTTTCCAGCTGAGCGGCTGCGACGGCTTGCCTACTTTGAGTTGCAGTCAATGTTGACTTGGCTTTCGTCAAATTCGTGCGCTCGGAGAGAGTCGCCTGACGATGCGAAAGTTGCAGCAGCCCAGTGTCGATTTTCTGCAACTCAAAAAGCGCCTGAATCGACCCCACTATGGCATGCCGTTTGATGTCTGAACGTAATTTGGCAACGGTTTGGCACATTCATAAAAGTACAGACCCTGCTCTGTCGTCGGCACGGGCGAATACGGGTTTAAATCCGTGGGCGAAATCGTCGTATTTGGGCTGAGCACGCTGACCACCACAGTATTGGCAACCGTCGTTTCGGCACCAGGCGTTTCGGCACCAGGCGTCGTAGTCGTAGCAGTCGTCGTAGTCGTCGCAATCTTGGCGACTTGCTTAGGTGCCGGAATCGTGCCCGAAACAATTCGTGCCGGGCACTCGATGCCCGGTAGATACAGCCGCAACGGGGCACGCGACGGCGACGGTGGCGAAGCAAATTCGAGGATTTCCAAACCGAGGTGCACCTCATCCATATACGACTTCCAAATCATCGCCGGAAACATCGCACCTTGCACACCGCCTCGGCTACCGATCACACTCGCGAACTCGGGCACGTTTTGTTTCGTCATTTTCGTGTAACCCTTCGGATCACCAACCCAAACTGCCGTCGCGTATTGCGGCGTGAAACCAACGAACCACGCATTGGTGTTGTTGTCTTGCGTTCCTGTTTTTCCGGCGGCAGGTCGATTGTTTTCAAGCTGATTGCGCCGTGCCGTACCCCGTTCAATCACGCCACGCATCACATCGACGGCATTAATGGCGACATCGGCGGGCAGTGTTTGCCCGATACTCAAACTTTTATTTTGATACAAGACGGTTCCGCGTGAGTCTTCAATTCGTTCGATCATGTACGGCTCAACGTGCACGCCAGAGTTGGCTAAAGTCTGCACGCCCGCCGCCATATCCATCGGGCTCATTTCGTTGGCGCCCGTTGCAAGGCTGGCATAAGGCTGAATCGTGAAGGTCTCTTTGCTCAGCCATTGCGAAGAGGCCATGCGATACGTTGTTTCGACCACGCGTTCAAGTCCGACAATCTGCGAAAGTTTTGCATAAGCACAGTTGATCGACAACCAAGTCATCACGCGCAAAGACGCCGTGGGTTGACTGACACCCTTGGTGATTTTAAACGGCTCATCAAGATTGCCGGGGTTTGAAAGCGTGCAAGGCAGGGTGCCATCGATCAGATCGTCAGGCTGCACACCCGCTTGCAGAGCAGCAGCAAGGATAAAAAACTTGACGCTTGAACCAGTTTGCCGACGACGCAACGCCAAGTTCACTTCGCTCTGCCCCGCCACGAAACCAGGGCCACCGACCATTGCCCGCACCGCACCGGTTTTTACATCCAACGAAACCATCGCCGCAGTGATGCCCGCCTTATTGGCTGGCAGTTGATCTCGCACTGCTTGCTCGGCTGCAAGTTGTGCCGACGAATCTAGAGTCGTGAAGACTTTGACGCCGCCGCGAAACAAAGTGTTGTATCGCTGCTGGTAAGTCGTGCCCAAAATGTCGGAGCCATTCAATAAATAGTCTTTGACTTCTTCCGTGTAATAAGTTCGCAATACTTCTCGCTGTGCTTTTTTATTAATCACCTCAGGTATCGCAGGTTTGTCGCCAATTTCGTCGCGTTGCTCTTGTGTCAGCAAGCCAGTCACAACCAAACGATCAATCACCTGCAAATATCGGGCCCGCGAACTATCGGGATACTTAATCGGATCATAATTTGATGGCGCTTGAATCAGGCCCGCCAAAAATGCGCCGTCGAGCAGCGTCAGTTCGCGCACATCTTTGCCAAAATAAACCTCGGCAGCAGCTTGCAAGCCGTAAGTATTATTGCCCAAATAAATCGTGTTGAGATAACGCTCTAGAATCGTCTTCTTCGAAACTTCTTTTTCGAGCATCGTGGCGTAACGTGCCTGCAAAACTTTGTAGCGCACATCGCGCTCGAGCCCAGCCAAAAATTCGTTTTTTACGACCTGCATCGTGATCGTGCTGGCGCCCTGTTTCGAGCCACCCTGCGAGTTGGACAGCACGGCGCGAGTGAACGCACGCAAGTTGACACCTTTGTGACTTTGAAACTCGCTGTCCTCAAGCGCCAAGATCGCCGCCACGACATCTGCGGGCACATTCTCGATGCGCATCAATTGACTGTTTTCAAGTTGATACGAACCAATTTGCTTGCCTTTGGCGTCGAACACCGTGCTGCGTTGTGCAAGCCCAGAAAAATTGGTCAAACTTGGCGGCACTTGCGTGTGTGCGTTGAGCATCCCCCAAACCCTTGGCGCCATCGCCATGATCGTGCCAGCGATGAAAAGCGACCCAGCCAGCGCAACCACAAAAATTCGGGCGATGGTCTGCCGTCGTTCTTGCAATTGGGCCACGAAATCGCGAAGAAAATTGTTCACGTCGATTTCAATTCTACTTGCAGTAAATCTGACTGGGCTTGGGCAATAAGCGTGACGCATTCAACTATTAGTCTGAAACCATGGCTTCAGAGCAACCAAAAATTCATCCGTTCAGATTTGGCATTCAAGCCAGCAAAGCAGGTTCACAAAAAGAATGGACCGAACTCGCCAAGACGGCCGAATCAAACGGCTTCAATTCACTGACGATGCCGGACCATTTCACCGATCAACTTGCACCAGTGCCAGCATTAATGGCTGCTGCAAGTGCAACAAAAAATTTACGGATCGGCGCACTTGTCTGGGACAACGACTATAAACACCCGGTTGTTTTGGCAAAAGAACTTGCCACGCTCGATCTACTCTCGGACGGTCGCCTCGAAATTGGCATCGGTGCCGGCTGGATGGCCACTGACTATGTCCAATCGGGCATCGTTTACGACAAGCCTGGAGTGCGTATCGACAGATTTCTTGAGGGACTAGAGATCATCAAACGCGCCATGACCGGCGAAAAGTTTTCGTTTTCGGGCAAGCACTACACAATCACCGACTACACGGCCACCCCATTGCCAGTGCAAAAGCCTTGTCCACCGATTTTGATCGGCGGTGGTGGGCCCCGAGTTCTCAAACTCGCCGCGCAACTTGCCGACATCGTCGGAATCAACCCATCGCTAAAGGACGGCGTCGTCAATGCCGACACGATTGCCGAGATGAGCGCAGAGGCTGTCACCGAAAAAATCAAAATCGTGAATCAGGCCGCGGGCACTCGAAGGTCGAACATCGAGTTGAACATTCGCACTTTCTTGGTGAATATTCGTGATAGCGCCGAGGAAGCGATCAATGGCACTGCAAACATGTTCAAAGTCGCGCCAGAATTGGTCGCCAATTCACCGTTCGCATTAATGGGGCCGCCTGCAAAAATTGCCGAAGATCTACTCGCCCGTCGTGAGCGTTGGGGTTTTTCTTATGTCATAGTGGGCGGCGAAGATGTCAACAGTTTTGCACCAGTTATCAAGTTGCTCGCTGGCAAATAACCACAAGTCTTGAAATCATTGCACGCGATAATTTCGCTGCGATAATTTTCTTTAATCCCCAGGAATTACTGCGCGCTTGACCGGTCGGTCCCAACCAGGTTGACCAGTTGGTTTTGGACTCGGCCACAAGCCCGGGCCCATCTCCATGATTCCGTGGTGAGTGTTGTACTCGCCGAGTAAATTTAAAAACGGTACGGCATCAAACGCTTCAGGTCCGCGCACGCCAGTGCCCTTCCAACTGCCGTTGGCCAACAACTCGAGCGCAACAACTGGGCACATCGCTGTCTGCCAAAGCACTGCCTGCGAACCCCAATCACGCATTGTCGTTTCGTTGTCGGCCACGTGATACAGATAGACCTCGCGCGGCTTGCCGTCATACATGCCTTTTACCCAGGTACCGGCGCAAGTGCGACCGTGCATCAGGTGACCCAACTTTGCGGGATTCGGCAACACTGCAGCCAAAACATCGCGTGGCGAAACCGAAACGTCGCCAACACGAATTTTCTCGTCACTGTCAAGGCCCAAATAAGCAAAAGTCTTTAACCAGTCGATGAACTCTGCACCCAGACTGTATTTGAACGTCACACGATTGCAATCGATCTCGCGTGGAATCATGATCACTTCTTCGTGCTCGACATTTACGCACTCGAACGCCCCGATGCCCGCAGGAAAGTGAAAAATCTCTGGCTCGCTAAAGCAATCTGTCGTGTACAGACCGCGATTTTTCTCCCACACGATTGGTGGGTTCAAAGTTTCTTCAATCGTCGTCCAAATAGAAAAAGTTGGCGCAAAATCCAGGCCGTCAATCGACAAGTTCGAACCGTCACGCACGCCAATTTCGTCGATCGTGTCAAACAAATGGTCGGATGCATAGCGCGCAAAAACATTGCTCAGCCCCGGCTCAACACCCATGCCGACCAAAGCAAGCAAACCTTTTTCTTTCCAACGATCATCTGCCGAAATTTGATCTTTGCCAAGATGCTCGCCCACCTCTTCATAAGGATTCGTCGGGTGCGGCTTGCTCAGGTTCATCGCCATATCGAGATATGTGCAACCTGCTTCAAATGCCGCTTCAAAGATCGGCTCGTTCAACCGCGGGTCGCAGGCATTGACGATCACATCGGCTTTTACGCGTTGCGCCAAGGCGACAATTTCTGATTTACTTCGGGCGTCAACTTGAGCCGACGAGAATCGACCAGGCTGTTCGAGTTTGGCGATGATCTCGTCGCCACGACCAGAATTTATATCTGCCAAAACGAACGAATCGAAGAAACTTCGTGTCTCGGCGAGAGAGGCCATACCGCCACCCACCCCACCAGCACCAATGATGAGAATATTCGCCACAAAAGACCTGATTACTTTTCTTGTCGTTACTCGGGTGTAACTACAACATCACTCTACCGTGCTGTTTTTGGGCAAAAGCCCTGTGTTTATAACGATTGGCGCAAAAAGTTCAATGCGCTAATTACTGAAAACTGACGCATCTGTTCACGCCCAAACGGCAAACTAAATGTTGTTGCACGCACATCATCGTTTGACAATGCAACACCAACGCACAGC
>JAQCDY010000036.1 GCA_027729785.1 Actinomycetota bacterium
CTGGCGCTTCTTCTTCTACTGTGGCTTCATCGTCACTGCTACCGCATGCTGCGCCAATTAATGACACAGTTACGAGTGCTGCAGCAAGACGAGCCACTTTTGTGGTTTTTCTCACTCTCCGACCTCCCCGTCGAATTAGGTAGAAGCCAGAACGGCTTCTAGTGAGTCGAAGTGTACCAGTGTCTCCCGTCACTAGGTATTTACGGTCGCAGGCGATATTGACAAATACGGGCGAATTCGGCCGAATCAAGGCTTGCGCCCCCAACCAAGACACCGTCAATGTCGGGTTGAGACATGATTTCGGCGATATTGCTGGCCTTGACACTGCCGCCATATTGCAACCTAATCGCATTTGCAGCTGGGGCCGAAGAGATCTTGGCAACTTCCTCGCGGATAGCACTGATAACTCGTTGCGCGTCATCACTAGTCGCGGTCTTTCCCGTGCCGATTGCCCAAATCGGTTCGTAAGCAATCACCATTGACTTAACTTGGTCAATCGATCGTTTCTCTAATGCGCTTCTCACTTGACCCAAAACTTTGTCGTGTGTGCGACCAGCCTCTCGCTCGGCAAGAGTTTCACCGACGCAGACAATCGGCGTCATCTTACTTTTTTGGATCGCAACGATCTTACTTTGCACTAGTTCATCTGTCTCGCCAAAAATTTCACGCCGCTCACTGTGACCAACGATCACGTAACTCACATTGAGTTTTGCCAAAAAAAGCGCCGAAACTTCGCCAGTAAACGCACCCGTGTCGGCTTCATGACAATGTTGAGCGCCAAGAATAAATCGCAACTCATCGGCATCAATTAGTGTTTGCACGCTCCGCAAATCGGTGAAGGGTGGATGAATCGTCACATCGACGGCAGCAAAATCATCTTTTGTCAAGAGATACGCAAGTTTTTGAACGCACTGAATCGCTTCAAAGTGATTGTGATTCATTTTCCAGTTGCCGCTGATTATCGGTTTTCGATTCTCATTTGACATTTGGTGCTCCTCGCAACGCCACAAGGCCGGGCAAGTCGCCAAGCTGCAGAAACTCTAATGACGCTCCTCCACCAGTTGAGACATGGTCAACTTCGGTCTCTAACTTGAACTGCGCAAGTGCCGCAGCCGAGTCGCCACCACCAACGACAGTAAACGCCTTCGTGTCGGCCATCGCTTGCGCCACCGTTCGCGTGCCGGCCGCAAAACGAACGTCTTCGAACATCCCCATCGGTCCGTTCCAAAATACACTGCGAGCGTTGACGATGATGTCGGCGAATGCTGCTGCGGTGCCGGGACCAATATCGAGGCCCTTCGCGCCGTCGGGCAGGCGCATGCCGAATGTCGCAAACTCGCCATCAGCGTCTAATCCGACGATGTCTTCAGGCAAATGAATTTTCACGCTTCCCGACAAAAGTTTCTTGCAGTCCGCGATCTGATCGGGTTCGCAAAGCGAGTCACCAATCGGCAGATTCTTCGCTGCCAAAAAAGTAAAGCACATGCCACCACCAATAACTAATTCATCTACTACATCAATTAGCGCTTCAATCACCCCAAGTTTGTCACTGATTTTCGCGCCACCCAAAACTGCGACGAATGGTCGCTTCGGGTTTGATCTCATCTCAGACAAAACATCCAACTCACGTTGCAACAATCGACCCGCAGCCGACGGTAAAGATTTCGGCGGTCCGACAATCGATGCATGCTCTCGGTGCGCGGCGCCAAAGGCATCGTTCACATAAATGTCGACGCCGGCTATCAATCTCGCAACAAACGCCGAATCGTTCGCCTCTTCACCAGCATCAAATCGCAGGTTCTCGAGAAGAGTTACACCTGGCGCAAACTCAGCAAGTCGTTTGCGCACTGGTTCAAGAGAATATTTAGCGACTGGCTTACCCTTCGGTCGACCCAAGTGCGTCGCGCAAACTACTTTTGCACCACGACTTGTCAGCCAATTTACGGTCTCGAGCGCACTGCGAATTCGAAAATCATCTTCAATTTTTCTGTTGTCATCTGGTCCAGACATCGGCACATTAAAGTCGGTGCGTACGAGCACTGTCTTGCCGTGCACATCCCCGAGATCCTCTAAAGAAGCGATCATCTAGCGACTAAGTGCAGCCCCAATAAACGAAGTCATGTCAACTAGTCGATTCGAGTAGCCCCATTCGTTGTCATACCAACCCAGCACCTTGACGAGTGTGCCCATACTCATGGTCAGATCTTTGTCAAACACACAACTATGCGGATTGGTTACCACGTCGCTCGACACAATCGGATCACTGCAATACTCGAGAATTCCTTTGAGTGGGCCTTCTGCCGCGACTTTATAGGCCGAGTTTATTTCTTCGACAGTCGCAGGTTTTTTGAGATTCGCAACAAAATCGGTGATCGACCCCGTCGGCACGGGCACCCGCAACGAAGTGCCGTCGAGTTTGCCTTTCATCGATTGCATCACCAAACTTGTGGCTCTGGCGGCACCGGTGCTAGTCGGAATGATGTTGATCGCCGCTGCCCGCGCTCGTCGCAAATCGCTGTGGGGCCCGTCGACAATCGATTGATCGCCCGTGTAAGCGTGAATCGTCGTCATCAAACCGTTCTCAACGCCGAATGCATCATCCAATACTTTCACTAGAGGCACGAAACAGTTGGTGGTGCAACTCGCATTTGAAACCACTTTGTGTTTTTTGGGATCAAAATCTTTGTGATTCACGCCATAAACAAAGGTCGCGTCGGCGTTGGTCGCGGGGGCTGACACAACGACACACTTCGCGCCAGCCTCCAAGTGCCCAGCAGCTTTGTCTCGGTCGGTAAAAAAGCCGGTTGACTCAATTACGACATCCACCCCAAGAGCACCCCATCCCAACTCTTTCGGGTCGCGTTTTGACAAAACTTTGAGCAGTTTCGAATCGATACTGATGCCTTCATCGGTCGCCTTGATCTCGTTTGGCAAGACGCCAAGCACCGAGTCGTATTTAAGCAAATGCGCCATCGTCTTCACGGCGCCCAGATCGTTTACCGCGACGATTTCGATGTCGGCACCCGACATCTTTACTGCGCGATAAAAATTTCTGCCAATGCGACCAAAACCATTAATGCCTACTCGAATCGTCATAGCCGAAATCTTAGTCGGATCAGCGATTTAGCGAGAAATGTCGCGATGCGTTGTGCGTGGATTATGAGAGTTCTGAATTAGCCACTGTTTTAATTGCTCGGCAATCACGACCGATCGATGTCTCCCACCCGTGCATCCGATCGCAACGGTCAAGTAACTCTTCCCCTCTTGCTTATATGCAGGCAAGAGCAATGTGAGCATGTTTTGCAGTTGCACCAAAAAGTCTCTCGACAAATCTTGGGCGATTACGAAATCGCGAACCGGTTGATCTAAACCCGACAACGGCCGCAAGTTTTCGTCCCAGTGCGGGTTAGGCAGAAAACGCACATCAAATACAAGATCCACGTCCAGTGGCAGTCCGTGCTTGTAGCCAAATGAAACTATTGAAACCTGAATCGAATCAAGCACACCATCTTCGGTAAACAGCTCGCCGAGTTGAGACTTCAACTGATGAATCGTCAAATTGGTCGTGTCAATCACCAAATCTGCTTCGGCTTTGACAGGTTCGAGAAGTAAGCGCTCTTTTGAAATCGCCTGCTCCACACCTGAATTACCTTCAGCAAGTGGATGCTTGCGTCGCGTCGCTCCATAACGTTTGACCAACTCGGCGACGGTCGCATCGAGAAACAACATTCGCACGCGGTGACCAGAAAGACGAAGTCGCTTCAATACATCTACGACATCAAGTTGCGCTGAAGGCGTGCTTACAACGAGCGCAAGCTTGGCTAATGCCTCGCCTACGGCGGCGATCTCGACGACCTTGTCGATCAATTCGGTTGGCATGTTGTCGACTACGAACCAGCCCAAATCTTCGAGATCGTCGGCAGCCTGCGAACGCCCAGCCCCAGAAAGACCCGCGATCAACAAGATGTCAGCCACTGATCTTCAGGCTATCTACGGCGTGTTGTTTGGCGATGAATGAAATTCCGCATAGACGGCATCTGCCGTGGTGCTTGGCAACCACTTTAATTGAGCCAATTCTTCACGAGTCGCATTTTTCACTTGCTTCACACTGCCGAGAGCGGCGATCAACTTTTTGGCGCGCACTTCGCCAAGACCCTTGATGCCCTCGAGGTCGCTCTTCGTCATGCGTTTGGCGCGCAATTCGCGATGAAATCTATTGGCGAACCGATGGGCCTCGTCGCGGATTACTTGCAACATAAACAGCGCATCACTCCCGCGCGGAATCTCAACTGCTTGGCTGTTTCCCGGGATAAAAACCTCTTCAAGTTTCTTGGCTAACGATGCGACTGGTATCTCATGCTCCAACCCAAGTTCGCGCACGACTTGCTCGGCCACACCCAACTGGCCTTTGCCGCCGTCTACCAACAGCAACTGCGGCGCATACGAGAATTTGCCTGGCCGTTCACCACGCTCGCTCGCCGGTTGATCCCGTTCCTTTATATAGGCCGTGAGACGCCGAGTCAGCACCTCACGCATCGCCGCATAGTCGTCATTGCCTTGACCACTCTTGATTTTGAACCGTCGATAGTCGCGCTTCATAGGCAAGCCGTCTTCGAGCACGACCATCGACCCGACATAATCTGTGCCCTGCAAATGCGCCATGTCGTAGCACTCGATACGCAAAGGCACTTCGGGTAATCCAAGCAGATCTTGCAACTCGGTCAACGCCCGAGATCTAGCAGTGTGGTCCGACGCACGACGAAGTCTGTGCCGATTAAGTTCTTGTTTGGCATTTTGAGTTACCAGTTCGTGCAACTCTCGTTTGTCGCCACGATGGGGAACACGAATCTCAACTTTTGAATTTCTCGATTGGGTCAACCAAGTTTCTAAAATCTCTGTTTGCTCAGGCTCATTGGGCACTATAACTATTTTCGGTATACCCAAAATCGGCGATTCATCGTAAAGTCGCTCAACGATCAAAGAAGATAAACGCGCGCTAGTTACGTCTTCAACCTTGTCAACAATGAAGCCTTTGCGTCCGACAACGCGACCTTTGCGCACAAAAAAAACTTGCACGGCGGCCTCGAATTCGTCTTCTGCAATACCAATCACATCCAGATCTTCATCTCTTTCGCCAACCATCTGTTGGCGTTCAAGCGCCAACTTGATCGCTTCTAGTTGATCACGAGACTTGGCTGCACGCTCGAACTCTTGCGATTGCGAACTTTCTAACATTTGACGCTCGAGTCGCGCGACGACAACCTCGCTCTCACCATCCATCACCTGCAAAAAGTCGTGCACTAATTCGGCATACTTCTCGGATTGCACCGAGCCGACGCACGGTCCTGAACATTTTTCAATATGAAACAATAAACACGGACGACCGAGTCTCTCGTGCTGTTTGAATGTTGCCGGCGAGCAAGTGCGTATTGGAAATGTCTTCAGCAGCAGATCAAGTGTCTCGTGTATCGCCCAAGGATGCGGATACGGACCAAAATAGCGCGTTCCTTTTCGCTTGCGTCCGCGCATCACCATCGCCCGTGGCCACTGTTCGTCGATCGTCACTGCCAAAAACGGATAACTCTTATCGTCTCTGAGCCGGATGTTGAACCGCGGCGAATATCGATTAATCAAACTGTGCTCAAGAATCAGCGCTTCTATCTCATTGCGCACCTCGATCCATTCGACACTGTGTGCAACCTCAACCATGTTGCTCGTGCGAGGGTGCAGAGTGTCAGACTTGGCAAAATAACTGTTGACTCTTGCGCGCAAATTGTTGGCCTTGCCAACATAAATCACCCGCCCTGCCGCATCTTTGAATTGATACGAGCCCGGTGTCTCAGGTATTACACCAGCCGGACGCTGCATATCTTCTTGAGCCTACTTTTTGGTTGACTTAGCAGTTGGCTTAGTAGTTGGCTTGTTGGATTTCAGGATTTGCGCCAGATATTTGCCGGTATGCGACGACGCAACTTTCGCCACCGACTCTGGCGTGCCTTCGGCGATTACTTCTCCACCACCACTGCCACCTTCGGGCCCGAGATCGATCACCCAATCGGCAGATTTGATCACATCCAAATTATGCTCGATCACCAAAACTGTGTTCCCAGAGTCGACGAGTCTTGCCAACACGATCAGCAACCGGCGCACATCTTCGAAGTGCAGACCGGTAGTTGGCTCATCCAATAAATAAATAGTTCGCCCCGTGCTGCGTTTGGATAATTCGCTGGCGAGTTTCACTCGTTGTGCTTCGCCACCCGACAGGGTGGGTGCCGATTGCCCGAGGCGCACATAACCCAGACCGACGTCGACGAAGGTTTGCATATGACGGGCGATGCGCGGTTGATTGGCGAAGAAGTCGACGGCGTCTGAGATTGGCATGTCCAACATCTCGGCGATATTTTTGCCCTTGAAAGTGATATCAAGCGTGTCGCGGTTGTAGCGACCACCCTTGCAGACCTCACATGGCACATAAACATCTGGCAAAAAGTGCATCTCGATTTTGATCGTTCCATCACCCGAACATGCTTCGCAGCGACCACCCGGCACGTTGAAACTAAAACGTCCCGGCATATATCCCCGTACTTTTGCTTCGGGGGTTGACGCAAAAAGTTTTCGAATGTCGTCGAAAACACCCGTGTAAGTGGCGGGGTTCGAGCGAGGTGTGCGACCAATCGGAGATTGATCCATGTCAATTACTTTGTCCAGATGCATCACACCGTCTACGCCTGTATGACGCCCTGGTGCATCTTTTGATTTGTAGATCTTTTGCATCAACGATGGCAGCAAGATGTCGCGAATCAACGTGCTCTTTCCGCTGCCAGACACGCCAGTAACGGCGACGAAACATCCAAGCGGGATTTTCACGTTGAGATTTTTGAGATTGTGTTCGCGTGCCCCGCGAATGTTCAAAAACTCTTTGCCTGGCTGCCTGCGCATCGCCGGCGTCTCAACGCTGCGTTCGCCCGAGAGATACTGACCGGTGATCGAATTTTTCACTTTGAGCACACCCTTGACTGGTCCGCTGTAGACAACTTGTCCACCATGCTCACCAGCACCAGGGCCTATATCTACGAGCCAGTCACTTGACCTAATCGTGTCTTCATCATGTTCGACGACGATCACCGTGTTGCCCAGGTCGCGCAACCGTTGCAACGTCTCGATCAGTCGATGGTTGTCGCGCTGGTGCAGACCAATGCTTGGCTCATCAAGCACATAGAGCGTGCCGACCAATCCCGACCCGATTTGGCTCGCCAAACGAATTCGTTGTGCCTCGCCGCCGGCAAGTGTTGCGGCCGCTCGCGACAGCGTCAAATAATCGAGACCAACGTCTAGCAAGAAACCCAATCGTGCGTTGATTTCTTTTGTTATTCGCTCGGCAATCATCACGTCGCGGTCAGAGAGTTTGAGCGCGGCCAAAAACTTGGCTGACTCACCAATTGACAACTCACAAACCTCAGAAATGTGTTTGTCCTCGACCAGCACCGCCAGAGATGCGGGTTTCAATCGCGCGCCACTGCAAGATGGGCACGGTACCTCGCGCATGTAACCCTCGAACTGTTCACGTGAGTTGTCGCTTTCTGCACTCTCATGGCGACGCTTTATCCAAGGAATCACACCCTCGTATGACGTGCTGTATTCGCGCGTACGACCGTAGCGATTGCGGTACTTGACCATCATGTTGTCATCAACACCGTTCATCACGATTTTTTGCGCCTTGGGCGAAAGTTTCGACCATTTTTTGTCCAGGTCGATATCGAAACGATCAGCCACCGCTTCGAGCATCCGCGTGAAATATTGCGTGTGTGCAGACCGCCACGGAGCAATCGCCCCGTCATTGATGCTCAGATTCGGGTCGGGCACCACCAAATCGACATCCACCTCATATTTCGTGCCGAGACCAAGACACGTCTCACAAGCACCATATGGGGAGTTGAACGAAAAGTTTCTTGGGGCGAGTTCTTCATAACTCGTGCCGCACTTCGGGCAAGCCAAGTGTTGGCTGAATGTAATCGGCTCGGCGCCGTCCACGATTTCAATTTCTGCCACACCATTGGCGAGCTTCAGCGCCGTCTCTAACGAATCGGTCAGTCGCCTGGTTATTCCGTCCCGACGAACGAGACGATCCACGACGATATCGATCTGATGCTGTTCATATTTTGCCAGTCGATTTGTTTTTTTCAAGAATTCATTGATGTCGACCGCTTCTCCGTCGACGCGCGCACGCGAAAAACCCTGCGCCGCCAAATCTTGTAGCAAAGTGTCATACTCGCCTTTTCGTCCCCGCACAACGGGTGCAAGAATCTGAAATCGTGTGCCTTCGTCGAACTTCATGATTCGATCCACTATTTGTTGCGGGGTTTGACGCGACAGTCTCGTCATGTCTTTAGAGCAGTGCTGCACCCCAATTCGCGCATACAACAAACGCAGATAGTCGTAGACCTCGGTGATCGTGCCAACTGTCGAGCGTGGGTTGCGTGACGAAGATTTTTGATCGATAGAGATCGCCGGAGAAAGCCCGTCAATGTGATCGACGTCCGGCTTGTCCATTTGTCCCAAAAACTGGCGGGCATACGAACTAAGAGATTCGACATATCGTCTTTGCCCCTCGGCATATATGGTGTCGAATGCCAGACTTGACTTACCAGAACCCGACAGACCTGTCAGCACGATCAACTTGTCGCGTGGCAATTCGACGCTGACGTTCTTGAGGTTGTGCTCGCGAGCACCACGGACAATTATCTGATTTGCCATCACAGGCAGGCTACAAAAACTTAGTGGGCATCCCTTAATTCACGCTTTAGTTCCTTTACTTCATCCCTGAGACGTGCGGCATACTCAAAACGCAATTCTTCGGCCGCCAAATTCATTTCCTCTTCTAAAGTCATTATCAAGCGCGCCAATTCGCTTTCGGGCAGCGCCCGCAATTCGCGGACGACTTTGTCGCGCTCATGGTCTTTGCGCTTGCCTTTGCCGGGCATTGGCGCCGTATTGCTCGGTCTAAGTACCGACAAAATGTCGCCAATCGCCTTGCGCACAGTCTGCGGATCAATTCCATGCTTGAGGTTGTAGGCGATCTGCAATTCTCTGCGCCGCGCAGTCTCAGAAATCGCAAAGTCCATTGCGGCCGTGCGATTATCGGCATACATAATCACCTGTCCGTCGACATTGCGAGCGGCACGACCGATCATTTGAATCAGCGAAGTCTGACTGCGCAAGAAGCCCTGCTTGTCGGCGTCCAAAATTGCCACCAACGAAACCTCGGGTAGATCCAAACCTTCACGCAGCAAATTGATGCCGACCAAGACATCGAACTCTCCCAAGCGCAAAGCGCGCAATATTTCGATGCGTTCGATTGTGTCGATATTCGAGTGCAAGTACCTGACGCGCAGACCCTGCTCTATCAAATATTCAGAAAGATCTTCTGACATTTTTTTGGTAAGGGTCGTCACGAGTGTTCTGTCGCCCCGGGCAGTTTTAGCCTTGATCATTTCGATCAGATCGTCGATTTGACCTTTGGTTGAGCGCACAATCACCTCTGGGTCGATCAAACCTGTTGGTCGCACGATTTGTTCGACGACTTGGTCGCTGAGTTCTAGCTCGAACTTTGCAGGGGTTGCAGAGAGAAAAATGCACTGATTCAAACGCTCCATCGTCTCTGCGAATTGCAACGGACGGTTGTCCATCGCCGACGGCAATCTGAATCCGTGTTCGACCAAAGTCTGTTTACGACTTCTATCGCCCGCAAACTGTCCGTGCAACTGAGGCACGGCGACATGGCTTTCATCAATTACGAGCAAAAAGTCTTTTGGAAAATAGTCCAACAGAGTGAAAGGCGGTTCACCAGGTTTGCGCTTATCGATATGCATCGAATAGTTCTCGATACCGTTGCAATATCCCACTTCCTTCATCATCTCAAGATCGAACATCGTGCGCATGCGGATGCGTTGGGCTTCAAGCAATTTATTTTGTGCTTCGAAGACTTTCAATCGTTCCGCGAGTTCCAATTCGATGTTTTCGATGGCAACTCGCATCCGTTCTTCGCCTGCCACATAATGCGTCGCAGGAAATACGACTACTTCACTCAAATCGCGAAGAGTCTCCCCCGTGACCGGATCAACGACACTTATCCTCTCAACGGTGTCACCGAACATCTCTAGACGCGTCACCGTTTCTTCGTACGCAGGATGCACTTCGATCGTGTCTCCGCGCACACGAAAGTTTCCACGACCAAGGGTCATGTCGTTTCTGTCATATTGCAGATCCACGAGTCGCGCCAAGATACTGCGCTGGTCGTAGTCGACTCCTGCATGCAACTCGAGCAAATGACCTCGATATTCGCCAGGGTCGCCCATGCCATAAATGCAACTCACAGATGCGACAACGATCGTGTCTCGGCGAGTCAACAACGCCGCAGTTGCAGAGTGTCTGAGGCGATCAATTTCATCGTTGATTGATGAATCTTTTTCAATAAAAGTATCGCTGGATGCGATATAGGCCTCAGGCTGGTAATAGTCGTAATAACTGACGAAATACTCGACACGATTATTCGGAAAGAACTCGCGCATCTCTTGGGCCAATTGTGCTGCCAGTGATTTGTTTGGCGCCAAGATCAGGGTTGGTCGCTGAACTTGTTCGATCGTCCAGGCGATGGTCGCCGATTTGCCGGAACCAGTAATGCCCAAGAGGGTCTGAAAGCGATCGCCTCGCTTGACCCCAGCGGCCAGTTTGGCGATTGCCTCGGGTTGATCGCCCGCTGGCTTAAACGGAGATTCAACTACAAATTTGCGTTCACTCATTACAACGAGCGAATCCACGACCACGCTGCATCAACCTTTTTCGCCAGCGAGTCCCTGTCTCCTGAATTGTCAATCACATGGTCGGCGATTGCCAAGCGTTGCTCTCGTGTCGCCTGCTTGGCGACTCGTGCCCGAGCATCTTCTAACTTCATGTTGCGTTGATCGACCAACCGAGCAACGGCGATTTCTATTTCGAGATCCACGACCAAAACACCATCCAGGCCTTCACGCGGATTTTCGACAAGCAACGGGATATCCAGTACCACCACTTTGTCTGTTTTTCGAAAACTCTCGACTCGCTCGTTCATCACTCGGCGGACTATCGGATGGATCAGATCATTCAGCGTCTTGAGCAGCTTTTCATCACTGAATACCTTTGCTGCGATCGCCACACGATCCAATGATTTGTCAGACGCGATAATTTCGCCACCAAAAATCTCAACCATTTTGTTGTAGACCTCGGCACCTGGTTGCTGTAATTCGCGCACGATCAAATCGGCGTCGATTATTTCGGCGCCATGAGCGACCAATAAACGCGAGACTTCAGATTTACCCGAACCAATGCCGCCAGTGAGTCCAATCAAAATCATCAGATACTCACCGTATCTAACCGCTGATTTTTACTCAGCCAGCACTTGGTTCTTCTGGGGCTTTTGCCGTTTCTGTCGGGGCTGCATTTGGATCGAAAAACTCGGCCCAAGCCGTCTCTCGCGTCGAATCGTCGCCACTCACCCAGTTGCCCTGTTCGTCGGTTTGGAATTGGCCACGATATTCTTCGGCCAGCTCACCACCTTCGGCGGCTTGCTTGATCGACAAACTGATTCGTCGTCGGGCGAGGTCAAGATCGATGATCTTCACCCACAGCTCTTCTCCGGGCGTGACGACCTGTTCTGGTGCTTCAACATGGTGTGTCGACATTTCAGAGATATGAACAAGACCTTCGATTCCGTCACCAACTTGCACGAAACCACCAAATGGAACGAGTTTTGTGACACGACCATAAACAAGTTGCCCAACTTGATGGCTAGTCGCAAACTCTTGCCATGGATCTTGCTGGGTTGCCTTCAGCGAAAGACTGATGCGATCGCGTTCACGATCAATTTCGAGCACTTTCACTGAAACTTCATCACCGATTTTCACGACGGCACCCGGATTATCGACATGCTTCCATGAAAGTTCGGACACATGAATCAAACCGTCCATGCCTCCAAGATCGACGAACGCACCGAACGCCACGACGCTCGAAATTCGACCCGTGCGAACTTCGCCGACTGCAATGTTCTCGAGGAAATCTGTCTGCGTGCCCTTTTGGCTTTCTTCGAGCAATGCACGGCGTGACAGCACGACGTTATTGCGCTGACGGTCGAGTTCGAGAATCTTCGCGGTGATTCGCTGACCAAGATATGGTGCCAAGTCACGCACGCGACGCAACTCGACAAGTGACGCTGGCAAAAAGCCGCGCAACCCGATGTCAACGATCAGACCACCCTTGACTGCTTCGATTACGAGTCCTTCGACTGTGCCATCTGCTTTTTTGATTGCTTCAATGTCGCCCCAAGCACGCTCATACTGAGCCCGCTTCTTGGAGAGCAACAAACGACCTTCTTTGTCTTCGAGCGTGAGAATCAGAGTCTCGATTTTTTCGCCCAATTTTACGATCGTGTTCGGGTCGGCATCATGACGCATCGAGAGCTCACGATTCAAAATCACGCCCTCGGTCTTATAGCCGATTTCGACAAGTACTTCATCGCGAGT
>JAQCDY010000037.1 GCA_027729785.1 Actinomycetota bacterium
ATCGCTCGTCGCCAACAGCTCATCGAATAGAACTTTTTTGGCGCCAAGTTCACTTGCAATTTTCGCGTCGATTTCACTGCGCGAATAATAAATAATCGACATACCGCAAGCCTTTGCTCTTCGAGCTGTGGCAATACCGATTGCCCCCATGCCGACAACACCCAAAACGCGATTGGTGACGCCAGTGCCCAACATGTAGTGCATCCCCCACTGCCAAGATGTCTTGGCGCGAATCACTCTTTCGCCCTCAGCCAAACGTCGAGTAACCATCAAGATCAATGCCAGCGCAATGTCCGCCGTGGCATCAGTCAGCACACCAGGAGTGTTGGTGACGGTTACCCCGCGTGCCTTGCACGCCGCAACGTCGATGTTGTTGTAACCCACGGCAACGTTGCAAACGGCCTTCAATTGCGACCCAGCCGCATCAAGCAACTCGCCGTCGACCTTTTCGGTGAGAAGCGTCACGAGAATCTCGGCACCTTTGACTTGTTGCAGCAACTCTTGGCGACTCATCGCCGTGTCTTGCGACCATGCCTGCGGATCTAAACCAGCATTACGTAAAATGTCCAGTCCGGCCTTTGGTATTTTTCCGGTTACGACGATTCTCACCGTCACTTTGAGGCGACCCATTCAGCAAGTCGAGCCAAACCCTTCTCGATTTTGTCGTTGTCGATGCCGCTATATGCAAGGCGAATGTAATTGCCTTGCTCGTCGGGCGCTGGACGACCGAAATGTCGGCGGGTGCAAAACGACATTCCTGAATTATGCAAGGCGTCAAGTGCAAAATCGGCGACATCTTTATGTCCGGTTCGCTTCATGGTCTCTGAGACTTCTGGGAAGACATAGAAAGCGCTGTTCGGCGTATGCACACGCATGCCCGGCACCTTATTGATGCCCGCAATCGTCGCATCACGACGCGACTTCAAAACGCGCACCAATTCGTTGGGTCCAGATTGGTCGCCGTTGATCGCTTCGACACCCGCCCACTGCACAAACTGAGCGGTGCAGCTTTCTTCGTTGGTGTTCAGTTTCGATATTCGATCCACCAGATCGCGCGGACCAATTGCTGCACCAAGTCGCCATCCGGTCATCGCAAACTTTTTTGAGAACGTGTACAAGATGACTGTGCGGTCTTGCATTCCCGCGAGAGATACGATGCTCTTGCTTTCACCCGCATAGCGAATATCAAAATATGCTTCATCCGCAAGAACCCAAAGATTGTGCTTGTTGGCCAAATCAGCGAGAGCTTGTCGCTCGGCATCAGTCATTTCGGCTGCCAACGGGTTCTGTTGATCGTTAAGAATCAATGCTCTGGTCTTGTTCGTAATCTTTGATTTCAAATAGTCCAAATCGATTTGAAATCCGCTTGGTGTGTCTAGATATTTGTAAGGCACCGCAACACCATCGTTGAATTCGATTTGACTTTCATAAATTGGAAAGCCCGGATTCGGATACAACACTTCGTCACCCGGATTCATCACCGAACGCAAGAATTTGCCGATCACGGGCTTGCCGCCGGGTTGCACCGCGATGTTCTCGGGTGCAAAAACAACATTACGTTGCTTGCCGAGACTCTCGGCAAGAGCAAGTCGTAACGGCGCGATTCCCGCGTTCGGGCAATATCCAGTCTTACCTTCGACAACTGCACGCTGCATTGCGGCTGAGATGTTTGCTGGCGTTGCCAGATTTAAGTCACCAAGATGAAACGGGAAGACTTCGTTGCCTTTTGCCAACCAATCGGCAGCCGTAGCGGCAACGGCAAAAGCCGTTTCAGTACCCAAACGATCTAAACGATTTGCCAACTCCACAATGCCTCCAAATCAGGAAATTATGTTTACGAAAAGTAAATACTAGACAAAAATAAATAGTTTGTCGGGCTGGCGGGATTTGAACCCACGACCTCTTGTCCCCCAGACAAGCACGCTAACCAAGCTGCGCCACAGCCCGAAACTCAACTATCAACGACTGTCAAGGTATCTCAAATAAACAACGACACAACTCGCCACGATAAATAGACGACCAGTGCCGCGACCAACAACTTAAAATGCCACGGTGCTTTCTCATCCTCGCCAGACGTTCTGGCAAGACTTTTGAGATCCAAATTTTTCGCCGTGACTGGCTGATTTAGGGGTTTACCGTTGATGTTGTTTTGCGGCATGATGCCACCGCACTTGGGACAATTGCCAGTCACCGTGAGCGCATTGGGCACGAAATACTTGGCACACTCATCACACCACGGCATGGTCTGCTACTCGGCCCGCTTTCGCACACGAATTTTGATAGGCACTGAACCGAATTCAAAACCTTCTCGAATCGATCGCTCGAGATAACGCAGATAAGTCTGTGGCAGTTCTTTATTTACGAACAAAGTGAAAGTCGGTGGATCAGACGCGCCTTGCAACGCATAAAGTACTCGCCCGCCACTTGGCGCCGGCTGCTGCTGTTGTGCCCGTGCGATAACACGATTCACGTCACGAGTGGGTACGCGTCGGTGATATTGCTCAATTGAGTCTTGCAATACTGGTAGAAGTTTCTGCACTCCTTTGCCAGTCAGCGCACTCATCTTGAGCACCGGGGCGTCACCTACAAAAAACAATTTTCTGCCGATCTCAATGTCGATGTCAGCCCTCTGATCTGCGTTGAGAATTTCCCACTTGTTCAAGACAACGACCACAGGGCTTCCCGAGGCGTCAATTCGCTCTGCGAGTCTTTGGTCTTGACTTGTGATGCCTTCGGTCGCGTCAATGACCAATAGCGCAATATCTGATTCGTCCACGGCTCGTAGCGCGCGAACAAAAGAATAATATTCGGTCGATTCATCTACGCGACTTCGACGACGCATTCCGGCTGTGTCGACAAAAGTAATTGGACCATCGGGTGTTTGTACGACCGTGTCAATCGAATCACGCGTCGTGCCAGGCATATCGTGCACGACCGACCGGTCTTGACCAACAAGACGGTTAAACAACGTGCTCTTGCCGACATTGGGCCGACCAACAATTGAGACGCGCGGAATGCCGGGCGTGCGGTTGACATCGTTGCGATCGGGCTTCAATATTCCTTGATCATCCCCATCTCGTCGAGGCAGTCGAACCAAAATTTCATCGAGTACGTCACCAGCTTTGCGACCGTGCAGCGCCGAAACAGGGTACGGATCACCCAAGCCCAACGACAGAAACTCCCACTTATCAAATTCGCGCTTGTCGGTGTCGACTTTGTTGGAAACTACGAGCACTTCTTTGCCGCTGGTGCGCAACCACTTTGCCATCGCTTGATCATCATCGAGCACACCGGAGGTCGAATCAACCACAAACAAAACGAGATCAGCCTGTTTCACGGCTGATTCGACTTGACGACTGACTTTGGTGTCAAGTTCACTGCCACCTGGCATCCAGCCACCAGTATCGACAGCATTGAAATGACGACCTTGCCACTCGACCTGACGCTCGAAGCGGTCTCGAGTCACACCAGGCTGATCCTGCACGATCGCAACCTGAGACCCCATAAAGCGATTGAACAGTGTGCTCTTGCCCACATTTGGGCGTCCGACGATGACAACAGTTGCAAAGTTCGATGTCACATTTCTCAGTTTACCTTTGCATCTTCGGGGTAATCTGCGAAGCAATGAATAACGTCGAAAAAATTATTCTCGCTTCACCTCGTGGTTTCTGCGCAGGTGTCGAAATGGCGATCAAAGCGCTGGCGTGGATGGTGCGCACTTTTGAAGCACCCGTTTACTGCTATCACGAGATCGTGCACAACAAGATCGTGGTGGATCGCTTCAAGAATCTGGGCGTTGTTTTCGTGGATGATTTGAGCGAAATTCCAACAGGACGCCCGATCATGCTTTCTGCCCATGGCTCGGCACCTCAAGTTGTGCAACAGGCACAAGTGAAAGGCAGTTATGTTGTCGACTCGGTCTGCCCATTGGTGACCAAAGTGCATCATGAAGTTAAGACGCGCACTTCGAAGAACTTTCATATCGTCTACATCGGTCACGAAGGCCATGAAGAGGCTGTCGGCACAATGGCTGTTGCCCCAGAATCGATTACAAGAGTCGAGTCTCTCGATGAGGTCGCAGCACTACCAAAGTTCGATCAACCTGTCGCAATCTTGGCGCAGACGACACTTTCACATCGCGACTGGAAAGATGTCGCAGATGCCGTAAAAGTTAAATTCCCAAAAGTTTGGTCTCCTAGTAAAAGCGACTTGTGTTTCGCCACCACGAACCGTCAAGGTGCATTGATGAAGATCGCCGAACAGTGCGACGCAATTATTGTGATCGGCTCCGAGAATTCGTCTAACACGCGGGCTCTCGAAAAACTAGCGCGAGAGGTTGGGTGCAGAAATGTTTACCGAATCAACGATGTTTCGGAGTTGCCAAATACTCTTGCTGGTGTTGTAGGTGTAACCGCAGGAGCATCGGCCCCAGAAGAACTCGTCGCACAAATCATTGAACAACTTGCACCAACCAATGGTGTAGAAGAAGTCAGAATCGCCCAAGAAGACGAATACTTTCCGCCACCACGGCATATTCGACAGTTACAGGCTGCGATTGAAACAACGACGACGATGATGCTGGGTGGCGCGCTCGCCAATCGTAAAATTGTGGACGATCGCAAGCTCGCAGCGAGCACGGTGCTGGCACTGCTCGCAAGCTAATTATTGGCTGAAGCTTGCTGAAAGGCGCAACTATAATTTTTTGCTAGTTGCGCGGTGAAGCTTGCTGAAAGGCGCAACTATAATTTTTTGCTAGTTGCGCGGTACTTCGTGCCATGGCTTATCGCGGTCGACGCGAACATCACCAGGCAGGCCGAGCACACGCTCGCCAAGAATGTTTTTCATAACCTCGGTCGTGCCACCTTCGATGCTGTTGGCCCGACTGCGTAAAAAAGCCTTTGGCACTGAGTCAAAACTCATCGCGGTTTCTGGTCGAACCATCGCGTAACTTCCGTACAACATGCCGTTGGCGCCAAGCAGATCTACACAGAATTCGTAAGTGTCTTTGTTTAATTCGGCGCTGGCCACCTTGCCGATCGAACCTTCAGGGCCGGGAGTGCCCATGCGACGGTTTTGACCTGCGCGAATGTTCGTCAGCCGCAAAACCTCGGCTTTGATCCACAACTTCATCAACTCGTCTTGTGTGGCGCTTGTGCGCTCTTCTTTGGGCAATGATTGCCAAATTTTTATCGCTTCTCGAATTGGTCCAGTTGCTTTTTTCGGAATCGCGCCGCCGATCGCAACTCGCTCATTCATCAAAGTTGTCAGACTCACCCGCCAACCATCCCCAGCACCACCCAAAGTATCGGCGACCGGCACCCGCACATCGGTGAAATAGACTTCGTTGAACTCGGCTTCACCAGTCATTTGTCGCAGTGGCCGCACCTCAACACCGGGTGCGTTCATGTCGACAATTAACGCCGTCAGACCAGCGTGCTTGACTGCTTGTGGATCAGTACGTACGACTAATAACCCAAGTTTTGAAAGGTGTGCGAGCGTTGTCCAAACTTTTTGACCGTTGACAAGCCATTCATCGCCGTCGCGCACACCCTTTGCCGAGAGACCTGCGAAGTCTGAACCAGAGCCTGGCTCTGAAAATAACTGACACCAGATTTCTTCGCCTGTGAATAATGGTCGCAAATAGCGCTGAATCTGATCTGGAGTTCCCCACTGAGCAATTGTTGGCGCACACATTCCGTAACCGATTGGATTGCGCGCATAACTCGAGGGTCCGTTCGCTGCTGCGATTGCTTCGTTGATAATTTTTTGATGTTTTGGTGATGCACCGAGACCACCGTAACTAACCGGAAAATGAACCCAAGCCAAACCTGCGTCAAATTGCGCACCCAGGAAATCAATCGGCTTTGTTTTGTTGGGCGGATAATTTGCGATTAACGATTCAACCAGCGCGCTAATCTCATTTTCAGAGACAATGTTTTCGGTCTCGACTAAAGCCATGATCGCTATCTTAAAGGTTCAGCGCAGGGTTCTCGTGGTTGGCAATATATAAACCAAACCGACTAGTTTTTGAATATGTTCCCAGGGGCGATCGCCGTTGATGCGCCAGACAGACCAGCCGTAATCATGGCAACAACCGGTCAAGTCATCACATTTAAAGAACTTGATGATGGGGCGAACCGACTAAGCCAAGTTTTGCGAAATGCAGGTCTAATGACAGGCGACCACATTGCTTTCTGCATTGAAAATCATCCGCGATATTTCGAAATTTTATGGGGTTGCCACTATGCAGGTCTGATTTACACCGCGTGTTCATCGCGCTTGACGACCGACGAGCTTAAATACATCATCAACGACTGCGGTGCGAAGGCCTTCATCACGAGCAAGCAACAAACCGACCAAGCGGCAGACGTTTTAAGTACAACACCAAATATTTCTCTGCGCCTAATGCTCGACGGCACAATTGACGGCTACGACTCATACGAGACTGTCGTGGCCAAAGCGCCAGCAAACGAACTCGACAACCGCGTTGACGGTGTTGACATGCTGTATTCGAGTGGCACGACGGGCAGACCCAAAGGCATCAAACTCGGCCTGTCGATGAGCCCGCTAGGAACGCCAACTCCGCTCAGCACCCTATGCGGCATGTTGTTCGGTATTGACAAAGATTCGACCTACCTTTCGCCCGCTCCGCTATATCACGCGGCACCGTTGCGCTTCACGATGACAACGCACCGCTTGGGTGGTACAACAATCATTATGGAGCACTTTGACGCTGAAGAGTATTTACGGCTCGTCGCAGAACACAAAGTCTCACATTCGCAACTCGTGCCGACAATGTTCGTGCGAATGCTGAAACTCGACGAGAGCGTTCGAAAGCAATTTGACACATCAAGTTTGAAATGCGCGATCCATGCGGCTGCACCGTGCCCAATCGAAGTAAAAAAGAAGATGATCAATTGGTGGGGGCCAATAATTCACGAGTACTACGCAGGCAGCGAAGGCAACGGCTTCGTGTATTGCAATTCAGACCAGTGGCTCGCTCACCCGGGCACGGTTGGTGTGGCGATTAATGCAACCGTGCATATTTGTGGCGACGACGGCGCCGAGTTGCCATCGAACGAGCCTGGCACCATATATTTCGAAAGCAAAGTCGACTTTGAATATCACAACGACCCCGAGAAAACCAAAAGTTCGCGCGATCCGTTAGGTCGTGGATGGACGACACTCGGCGATGTTGGCTATCTCGACAAAGACAACTTCTTGTATCTGACCGACCGCAAGGCGTTCATGATCATTTCTGGCGGCGTGAATATCTATCCGCAAGAGGCTGAAAATATCTTGATCAACCATCCGAAAGTTATCGACGTCGCCGTGTTTGGTGTACCCAACGACGAGTTCGGTGAAGAAGTCAAGGCAGTCGTGCAACCAGCCACGATGCCAAGCACCCCTCAAGAGGCGCTCGAGCTCGAGCAGGAACTGAAAGCATTTTGTCGTGCTTCACTCGCCGATCTCAAATGCCCGAGATCAATTGATTTTCGCCCCGATTTACCTCGACATCCGACGGGCAAACTTTATAAGCGTCTGCTCAAAGACGAATATTGGAAGAACTCGGGCCGTGCGATTTGAGTTCGCGCGAATGTCTAGTTGACAAATCGTGCGACATCCATTTCTTAGACACAACACACCACTCGCTTTTGCGCATCGTGGTGGCGCTAGCGATGCACCAGAAAACACACTGCCTGCGTTTCAGCGGGCGATTGATCTCGGGTACATATATTTAGAAACAGACGTACATGTCACTAAAGATGGCGTGCTACTTGCTTTTCATGACGATGACCTGTCGCGCACTTGCGGGCGGCCGGGTTTGATAAGTGAACTGAATTACGCCGAAATAAAAACTGCTCGAGTCAATGGCACTGAGCCAATACCGTTACTCGAAGATTTGATAGCTGCTTGGCCACACGCCCACATCAACATCGACTGCAAATCGGATCAGGCCTTGTCGCCATTGGCAGACCGATTGGCGCGAGGCGATATTTTTGAACGAGTATGCATCGGCTCGTTCAGTGACAAACGACTCAATAGTCTGCGGGATCAATTTGGCGAGAGACTTTGCACCTCGATGGGCCCTAGAGATGTCACCAAGTTGCGTTTGGGCAGTTGGGTACGCCGATCTGGCAGCTTTCAAAACATCCACGCGGCTCAAGTGCCCGTCAGTCAGGGGCCGTTGACAATTGTTGATAAATCGTTTATCCAGGCTGCCCATAATGTCGAAATCCAGGTGCATGTTTGGACCATTGACGACAAAGACGAGATGGTTCGACTGTTAGATCTGGGCGTTGATGGCATTATGACCGACAAGCCTGAAACTTTAAAAAAAGTACTGTTTTCGCGTAATGCCTGGCATGCGAATTGAGATATTGTTGGCACCATGAGAGTAGACGCCAATTTCTTTTGCACAGTTCCTATGGATGATGCGGGCAAAGTAGCGCCAAAAAATCGCCGCTACGGCAACGACAGCGTGATTGAGTGTTACAAAAATCTTGTCGCGTGGGCCAAGACCGCCGAAGAAGTCGGCATCGACACAATGTGGCTGACCGAGCACCACTTTCAATACGAAGGCTATGAAGTTCTGCCAAATCTGATTTTGTTTGGTCAGCACTTGACGAGTGTGACAAAAAATCTTCGTCTCGGCCAAATGTTCAATGTGCTGCCGCAGTGGCACCCTTTGCGACTTGCTGAAGACTTCGCGATCGCCGACATCGTCACTGGTGGTCGCATGGAGTTCGGCGTTGGCCGTGGCACCGTGCCTCGCGAAGCCTGGAGCCTCGGCACTGTTGTCGCATCAGGCGACAACGCGATGAGTGCAGAGCACGATCGCATCAACCGCGAGGTGTTTGAAGAAAGCATAGAGATCATCAAGCTTGCTTGGTACAACGAACGCTTTTCATATCGAGGCAAGCACTTTGTGTTTCCCCCAGATGAGATACCCGATCGTGGCAGTTATGTCGATGATCTGACGCTGATTCCAAAGCCGTTGCGAAACATTGACATTTATCAACCCGTCACTTCTCCTGAGACAATTGAGTATGTTCCGAGAGTCGGCCATAAGGCAATTTATTGGCTTCAGAATGCTGATAGCCAAAAACAGAAGTGGGATCGATACGCCGAAATTCGCGAAGAAATGGGTCAACCAGTTGCCCCAGGTGAAGACCGAACTCTTGTGATGAACATTCACGTCGCCAAGACTCGTGAAAAAGCGATGATCAAAGGTAAGCCGGGCCACGACGAATTCGCCAACTTTTTGTCGCCATACGGTCGGTTCTCGTCATATCGAAACCCAGATGGAAGCAAAGTTGCGTTCAACCACTGCCCGACTGTTCAAGAATCGATAGATCAGAAAATTCAAATCATCGGTTCGATCGACGACGCAGTCGACACACTTGGCTTCTGGCGCGATCTACTCGACCTCAAGAATATTTGCTTCTTCTTTGATCTCCCAGGCGTGTCTCGCGAAGAAATGTCGGAGCAAATGCATCTAGTTATGGAAGAAGTATTTCCGAAGCTTGGCGAAAAAGTCGAACGACGACCGTTGCCAAATCTTGAACCACTGATTTAATTTGCGGCGCTAGGCAAATCGACCTGCCCAATGCTGTTACAGGGTTGCAAAATTGAGGGCCATGCGCAACTTCAAGACGTGCGCATCACGGGCGAACTTGTAACTGAGGTCGCACCAGGTCTCGCAAAGTCAGACAATGAACAAGTGATCGACGCAAAGGGCTCGCTGCTGACATGTGCTCTCGCCGAGCCCCATGCGCATCTTGATAAAGCATTCTTGGCCGAACGTATCGATAACCCGACTGGCGATCTGATGGGCGCAATCCACGCCATGGAATCATCTCGCGATCTAATCACCGTCGCCGACACGATCGAGCGTGCAGAGCGCGCCGTGCGCTTAATGGTGAGCAACGGTGTAACTGCAATTCGCACTCATGCCGACGTAACCGAATGGAACAATCTCGATTCGGTAGAGGCTTTGGTTGAAGTTCGCAATCGCACCCGAGATATTGTCGATTTGCAGATTTGTGCCCTACTCGGCTGGCCATTGTCTGGCGAAGTTGGTGCATCGAATCGTGATCTGGGGCGACGCGCAATACAAATGGGAGCAGATATTTTGGGTGGCTGTCCACACCTTGATGTCGACCCCGAAGGTGCAAATATCGCCTTGCTTGAACTCGCGGGCGAATTGAATTGTGGCCTCGACCTGCACACTGACGAGCACACGGATGTAAATCGTGTATCACTTGAACATTTAGCAAATTGCGTCATCAGCACTGGGTTCAATAAATCTGTCGTCGCCAGCCACTGCGTGAGTTTGGGCATGCAAACTGAGAGTGTCCAACAAAGAATTGCAGACCGAGTCGCCGAAGCCGGCATTAGTGTTGTTGCGCTACCCCACACGAACCTTTTTCTGCAAGGTCGAGACTGCCCGACTTCAACACCGCGCGGTCTCACTGCTGTTGCGAATCTGCGTCGCGCAGGCGTGAAAGTGGCTGTTGGCGCAGATAATTTGCAAGATCCGTTTAACCCAATCGGTCGCGGTGATCCCCTTGAAAGTGCCGGACTCGCGATTCTGACGGCTCATCTGTTGCCTCAAGATGCCTTTGCCTCGGTGTCTAACGTGGCGAGATCGGTGATCGGTCTGGCAGCTGCCGGCCCGCAAGTCGGTACACGAGCCGACTTGATTTTGACCGCCGCGGGTTCTGTTCGCGAAGCCATCGCCAATACGCCGATTCGAACTTTGGTTCTTTTCAAAGGGAAAACGACCAGCAATCGTTTGGCTCTCGCTAACTGATCAACTATCGTCTAGACGTGGCTGGGGCTCTGGGATTCAACAATGTCGGCATGACGTTTCCCGACGGCACGAAAGCTCTTGGCGGCGTTAGTTTCGATATCAACCTTGGGGAATTCGTCACGGTTGTTGGCCCGTCAGGTTGTGGCAAATCAACCTTGCTGCGAATCGCCTCAAATCTTGAAACCGAAACCGAAGGTAAGTGCGAAATCGATCGCAACAGCATCGGTTATGTATTTCAAGATGCGACACTCCTGCCGTGGCGAAATGTTCGAAAAAATATCGAAATAATCGCCGAATTACATGGCATCGAAAAATCTCAGCGCACCAAACTGGCACAAGACGCCATCGATCTGGTCGGTCTAACGGGTTTCGAAGACAAGTATCCCCGACAGTTGTCGGGTGGCATGCGAATGCGTGCCTCTCTCGCCCGATCATTGGTGATGAAGCCGCGCGTGTTCTTGTTTGACGAACCATTCGGCGCCCTAGATGAGATCACTCGAGAACGTCTCAACGATGAGCTCTTACGACTGTTTCAGATCGAGGGATTCGCTGGGTTGTTCATCACGCACTCAATTGCCGAGGCCGTATACATGTCGACGAAGGTTCTGGTTATGTCGGCACGACCTGGTCAGATTGTCGGCAGTTTCGACATTCCGTTTAGTTACCCACGCTCTCACTCGTTGCGATATGAGCCCAAGTTTGCCGAGATTTGTGGTCAAGTTTCTCTCGCACTTCGTGGAGCCTTGGTGTGAACGCTTCAAACGGCATCAAAGTGACAAATACGATTGATCAGTCGGTGCCGCCGAGTCTGCGTGTTGATGATGCTCCGCGCGAGACTAGCGACCGCAATCTGATCAGTGACTTTGCTGGTCCAGCAATTGTTTTCGCGCTCTTTATCGGCGCCTGGTATTTACTATCGACTCGAGTTTTGCCACCTCAAAAACGTTTCTTGTTGCCAACTCCCCACCGCGTCGTGCAGGAGGGCTTTCTAACTTGGTCGGTCGGTGAACAACGTGGACTAAAGCCAATCCTCCGTTCACTTTGGGATTCAATCAAGATCGCTGTTATTGGTCTATTCATAACGATTCTGATTGGCACGACGCTGGCAACACTCATGGCTACTCGCCGTTGGATGGAGCGAGCCACTTGGCCGTATCTAGTCGCACTGCAATCAGCTCCGATCTTGGCGATGACTCCCCTCATTCGGGCGCTAATTGACGGCATCATGTTGCAGCGCATTCTTGTCGTCGTGTTGATCGCATTCTTTCCGATCGTCAACAACACTTTGTTCGGTCTGCTCTCGGTCGACAAGAGCCAACACGAGCTGTTTTCACTGCACGGCGCCAGCAAGTTCACGCGACTTCGTAAACTGCAGTTTCCCGCAGCAATGCCCAATATTTTTGTTGGCCTGCGAATTTCAGCCGGCCTATCGGTTATTGGTGCGGTCGTCGGTGATTTCTATTTTCGCCAGGGTGGCGTTGTTGGTATTGGCGCCCAAATCGATATCTACCGTGGTCGCCTGTGGGGTGCCGAGCTGATCGCCGCAATCATCCTGGCGAGTGTTTTCGGTTTAGTTGTGTTTATCGTATTTGGGCTACTCTCAAAAGTGGCTATCGGTAAGTGGCACACAACTACAAGAGGTCGGTGACGATTTCTTGACGAAAAATAAAATGAAAAGTAATGCAAGGTAGAGAAAATTAATAGATAATTGGTTGC
>JAQCDY010000038.1 GCA_027729785.1 Actinomycetota bacterium
AGAAACGTAAGAGCCGGTGCCAACCCCCCGACGGCACCGGCTCAAACGGCGCAACTCTCACGAGCGCGACTCCCAGTTGGGGGGTTACCCCGTCCGGTGATCTTGCGACATTTCTATTTCTTACTTTAGACACAAACTAAGGCGATACAACCAAAACTGCAAGAGAAATCCTCAAAATTATTTTCCAAGTTCTTTGCTGCGTTTGGTCGCAGCACTTACTGCTGAACCTATAATCTCCGAGAATTGTTTACCCACCAACTCGGCAATTCCGGCCGCCGTGGTGCCGTTAGGTGAAGTTACTTTTTTGCGCAACTGCTCTGGCGTCTCAGAACTTTCGGCGAGCAACAACGAAGAACCCACCAACAGTTGTACAACCAATTCATTCGAATCTTTAGCAGACAGTCCTTGCTGCACCCCCGCGGCAATTAATGCTTCAGCCAGAAGAAACACATATGCGGGTCCACTTCCAGAAAGACCCGTCACGGCGTCGAGCAAATTCTCTTGCACTTCAACCACGGTGCCGACGCTGGATAAAATTTCCCTCGCCCACTTTTTATTTTCGGGGGTGCACCGCGCACTTGCCGCCATTGCCGAAGCACCTTGGCCGATGAGTGCCGGTGTATTCGGCATTGCACGCACCACGGCCACCGAAGTTTTTATTGAACCCTCAATAGATGAAATCGTGACACCAGCAGCAATGGACAAAATCTGTTTCGCACCAGCAGTAGCAACTGCACGACAAACATCTGCAACTTCTGTCGGCTTAACCGCCAAAACTACCGACTCACAGTCGGGCAACTTTGTTGTGATCTCTAGTTGCGGGAACTGCTCGTTTAATTCAGTGATGCGCGAGTTTTCTTTTTCAACAATCACCAGTTGCGAGCGTGAAAACCCGCTTGCAAGCAAACCACGCGCCAATGCCGAGCCCATGTTGCCCCCGCCGATAATGCACAGAGTCGGATTGATCGCCTTGCTCACTTTTTAATCACGCCGTTCAGGCTAGTTAGGCACACTCGAACCACCCAACGACTTCCCCGAACGCTAGGCAGTCCGAGTGCTATTTCGTTGTGTGCGCAAAGCCGCAGCCTTGGCATAACCGATTTCCAAAAGCGGCCAAAAAGCCTGCTCGACGGTTGAATACAGCGTGCCGATTATTCGGTCGAGTTCGACTTCGTTCAAAGCCGACAATCCGATTTCACCGCGCAGATAAATCGCATCCTCCAACCCGATTGAAAAGTGGGCACCGACAAGTTTTTCGTTTCTTCGTAAAACTGTTTCGTAAAGCAACTCGGCATTCTGCTCGGGTGCCGGCATCACATAGGTTTCATAGCGCAAAGTTCTCTGGCCAAGAGTGATCCAGACCGTCGTGAAATCTTTTTCTTCGCCCGACATGCGCACGTACCATCGAAACTCGTCGTCTTCAGAGCGATCAACAGCCAAGATGTTCTTGTGATTCGCTCTGGCCCGACCCAACCACTCGTCAATTTGTCGTTCAATTCGAGCCAGTGACGGTTCGTCAAACAGTTCGCTCACAACGTTAAGAACAGGCGACTAGTTGAGCCACACGAAGTGCCTGATAGACACCAATCACACTGTCGGCGGTGGCCGACCATGAATAATTCTTGGCTCGATGCGCCCCACAGTTGCCCATCGTCAAACTAAGCAGTGGATCAGACAACAGCCGATCCACATATTTTGCGAATACCTCTGGGTTTCGATTTTCAACTGAGTATCCAGTCATCTGATGCTCGACCAAATTGAGTAGCCCGCCCACTGCACTTGCCACAACTGGTATCCCACATGCTGCTGCTTCAAGTGCGACCAGCCCAAAACTTTCACTTCGCGAAGGTACCAAGACGACGTCTGCAGCACGATAATAAGTCGACAATAAATGGTGTGGCTGGGGTTCGACAAAATGCACGCGATCATTCAGGTGTAAATCACAAATCAGTTTGCGCACGTGCGTCGACTCACTTGAACCAAAAGACCCACTTGCTCCACCGACGATTATCAATTTGGTTTTCTTATTTTCCAATTTTGCAAGAGTTTGCACGGCGACATCAACACCTTTTAACGGTTGAATGCGACCAACGAACAGCAGCATCGGCTCGTCTCCCCAACCCAGTGCGCGTCTTGCACCAGCCCGATCGCCAGGTGAGAAAAATGCAGTTGCAACGCCAGGCGATGCCACCGTCACGACGCCAGGCGACTTTCCATAAAGCGCACGAAACTGACCCAACTCTTCGGGGCAACTCACACAGATCGCATCGGCGCAACCGATGATCTCAAGTTCTGCTCTTTCGCGAACCACCGACTCTGTATCGCCACCCAAAGTTTTGACCCGCGCCAAAGTATGAAAAGTTGTAACTAGAGGCAAATTAAGTTGATGCTTCAGTCGATGGCCGACAAGACCTGACAGCCAATAATTGGCGTGCAATACGTCGGTCCCACCTGATGCCTGCAAGTGTTCCGCGACGCGCTGCGTGAACAAATCTACGACATCAAGCAATTCATCTTTCGAGAGGTCGAAACGACCAGCTTCAATGTGCACAAGTTTATGATTTGGCTCAACTTCGACAACCTTCGGCAACCCTTCGCGCCAGGCACGCGTATATGTAGTGCACTGCATTCCTTTTTGGGCCATTGCCGAAACAAGTTCGCGCACATAGACGTTCATGCCACCGCCATCACCGACACCTGGCTGGGCCAAAGGTGAGGTGTGCATCGAGATAATCGCGACACGTTGCATTTGTCCTTAAAACCTATCGTTCTAGTCGGGTTTTACCTCTAGTCGGAGCGATGCAATCTTGGTCTAGTCGGTTAACAGCGAGTCGACGTCGGCACCGCCGTCTTTATATCGCTTGACCAACTCAGAAGACAAGGCGTCAATCTTGGCGAAGAAATTTTTTCGTTCGGCTGAACGTGCCAGTTCGAACTTTTCAATTTGTCTGACCGCTTCGTCCAGTGCATCGTCGGCGAGGGTGCGTAACTCACCAAAGCCAACGCGTTCACAAAGTTTTTCGAGCTCCACGACCAAGGGATGTTCTGCTGAAATGTTTGTCTCGCGTGGTGGGCGCAATGATCCGCCACCATGCTCTTGCCCAAAAACATTCGTAATATCCGCGACACTCATGCCGGATGCTGGCGTGCCATCGGTGCGACGGCGCTGCTCATCGCGTGCCAAGTCACAACGCCCTTGGGCCATTCGACGCACAAAAGAAATAACGTCTTCTTGCATCTGTAACGCCGCGCGCGCGCTGCGCAACTCGGCAGTCGTCATCGCACTTGGGTTTGCAACATCAGTCATTTAAGTACCTAAATTCATCCACCTGAAACCGGTGGCAACAATGCCACTTCATCGGCGTCACTGACCATGGCGGTGCCAACTGCTTCTTCGCCGTTTAACCAAACTCGACAAGTTGCCATTACAGCAACAAAGTCTGCCCCAAATCGCTCGCCGGCAGTCTGCAGAACTTCATCAACGGTGCCACCCGGAATTTCTTGGCTGGAAGTCCCCGCGGCTTGTCGAGCCGAGGCGAAAAGTCTCAAACGCGCCATGCAGTCAGCGTACCCAAGCCACTACCCTACCTTTGGTGTCTGAAAAACTGCAAGCAAACGAGACTAAAACTCGGCTTCTCGTTTTACGCCACGGTCAAAGCGAATGGAATGCAGAAGGACGATGGCAAGGGCAAGCCGACATCCAACTCACAGAGCAAGGAATCATTCAAGCCAAACAAGCCGCACAAAAACTTGGCTCATTCGATTTGATCGTCACAAGCACGTTGCAACGGGCCCGACGGACGGCAGAAATTATCGCCCAACATTTGAACGCAGGCGATGTGCACGTTGACGACCGTCTCAAAGAGTCAAATGTTGGTCCGTGGCAGGGTTTGACAGTTGCAGAAATCGAGGCTGGTTGGCCGGGATTTCTAAACTCGCGACGACAACCCGAAGGTTTTGAATCGAATATCAGCGTCGTGCAGCGAGTAACACAAGCTTTTATTGACATCGCCGACAAATGCAGAGGTGGCCAGGCCCTAGTTATCAGCCACAGTGGTGTGATTAGGACACTTCGAGGAGAATTAAACGTCTCAGACAACCGCCTAGAAAATCTTGGCGGTAGTTGGTTCGAGATTGATGCCCACAACAAACTCCGCGCTGGTCGACTAGTCGCGGTTCTCGGAGAATTGAACTCAACCGACTCGCTCTAGCGAGTAGTTGTAGCGTTGAGCCTCGTGCTAAGTCGTTGGCTAGATGATTCGTTCTCGCCGATCGTCAAGAAGAACATCACATTGCTTACCGCAAGCCGACTGACGACCAATGCCTGCTACCGATTTACGCCGCCGTTCGTTGCGATTATTGCCAAAGGTTTTGACATCTCACTTTCTGAAATAGGCATCGCTCTAACAATTTCTGAACTTTCGGGCTTGTTGTCGCCGTTTATCGGTCGGTTTATCGACCACCTTTCGCGTCGCGCAGCAATGCTTGCTGGTCTTTTTGGAATCGGAGTCGGCGCCCTTCTCGCTGCAGTCTCACCAAATATTTTTGTGTTCACAATCGGCGTGACGTTAATCAGTATTACCAAGAACTTTTTCGACCTCGGAATGGCTGGCTGGATCACAGACCATGTTCCTTACGAAAAACGTGGGCGGTACATCGGAATCACCGAAATTTCTTGGGCACTCGGACTTCTATTCGGTGTTTCGTCGATGGGAGTCATAACTGCACTCAGTAGTTGGCGAGCAGGTTTTTTAGCCGGCGTCTGCGGAACCGTCGTTTCGCTGCTGTTTATTGCCTCACGCATTAAGTCAGAAGTGCATGAAGTTTCGTCACGAGTGGCCGACGACGGAATTCGACTCAGTGGTCGCGGTTGGCTGGTCGTAGCCACAATGTTCGCAACGATGTGCGCAAGCCAGTGCATCTTTATTACTTTTGGGGCTTGGCTTGATGATCAATTCGGCTTTGGTGCGATTGGCATTGCCGCAGTTGGTTTTAGTTTCGGGATCGTCGAACTTTATGCATCGATTACCAGTGCCAACAAAACAGATTCGTGGGGGAAAGAAAAAAGCATCGCCATCGGATGTCTGATCATGGTTCCGGGCGGGCTCGCGCTCTGGTTCGTCTCGCAAAATTTGGTACTAGGACTCGCGGCTCTCTTGATTTACATCTTGGGTTTTGAATTCGCAGTTGTGAGCATGTTGCCTTTGGCTACGCATCTCGTGCCGAAACGACCAGGCAGTGGCCTTGGTCTAGTAATCGGGGCTGGCACCTTAGGTCGCAGCGTGATGAGTCTTGTGGCAACGCGAGCATACGAATCAAGCGGCGGTATCGCCTTGCCATCGCTAATCGGTGCAGTCAGTGCAGGTGTCGCCACACTATTTATTTATTTGTATCACCGTCGCGGTGGACTGACGCACGACTAAATAAATCTTGTTTGCTAACCGGAATACTTGTTCGTAATCGGTAAACGGCGATCTTTGCCGAAGGCCTTAGTGCTGATGCGCACACCAGGCGCTCCTTGACGGCGTTTGTATTCGTTCATATCCACGAGTCGCGCGATGCGCTTTACTGTGTCTGGATCGTGACCGAGTGCAATGATCTCTCGGGCCGTTTTATCCTGCTCGACATACAACTCAAGTATTGGATCCAACAATTCATACGGTGGAAGACTCTGATCGTCGCGTTGGTCTGGTCGCAACTCAGCCGACGGAGCCTTTTGGATAATTGATTGCGGAATCAAATCGTGAGAACTTTGCTGATTGACATAGGCACAAATCTCGTAGACCTTCAATTTAAAAAGGTCCTTAATCACCGCGTAACCGCCCACCGAATCTCCGTACATAGTGAAATAGCCGACCGCAGTTTCACTCTTGTTACCGGTTGTCAAAACCATCCATCCGAATTTGTTGGAAAGCGCCATTAAAGTTGTGCCGCGAACTCTGCTCTGCAAGTTCTCTTCGGTTAAGTCTGCCTTGCGACCATCGAAACTTGGCTCAAGCGAATTAAGGTACGCGCTAAAAGCCGGCTCGATCGAAATCGTTTGAATATCGATTCCTAAATTTCGTGCCAACAACTCGGCATCAGAAATTGAACCCTCCGATGAATATCTAGACGGCATCGCGACGCCATGAACATGTTCAGAACCAAGTGCCTGGGTCGCGACGGTGGCGACCAAAGCCGAGTCAACTCCGCCTGACAAACCAATTACGACATCCGTGAAGCCATTTTTCTGCACATAATCTCGCGTGCCCAAGACGAGCGCGGCGAAAATCTGGGCGTCCCCGTCAAGTGGCTCGGCAATTTGACCACGCGACTGTTGTGGCGCTGGCACCGACTTCGACTTTGGTAGTGCCAAATCACAAATCAACAACTCTTCGACAAACTGTGCTGCGTTAGCGACAAGTGTGCCATCGGCGGTCAAGACCATTGAGCCGCCATCGAACACGAGTTCATCTTGCCCACCGACTTGGTTGACATAGGCAACCACGCACTCACCGTCACGCGCACGCGCACCCAGCATTTCTCGACGCGAACCAATTTTGCCGGCATGAAAAGGTGAACCGTTGATATTCAAATTTAATACGGCACCCAAAGACGCCTGCACCGAAACTGGACCTGATGGGCTCCAGATGTCTTCACAGATCGTTACGCCGACACAAGCACCTTTGATCGTGAACAGCGGATTATGAACCCCTGGAGTGAAATATCTCTGCTCATCAAAAACGTCGTAATTGGGCAGAAGATGTTTTCGATAGACGCCAATTATTTTTCCGTTCTGACAAACCGCGGCGGCATTGTAAAGTTTGACTGTATCTTTTTCGCTGTCGACGAAACCAACAACAGCAACCGTCTCGCCGACTGCTTTTAAAATTTCTGCTAGAACCATTTGATTCTCGGATACGAATCCATCTTTTAATACGAGGTCTTCGGGTGGATACCCGGTAATTGACAATTCGGGAAAGGCCACAACATCGCAGCCAGCGGCCACCGCCTGATTATAAAAGTCAAGGATTTTCGCCGCGTTGGTCGCCAATGAACCCACGGTCGGGTTGATTTGGGCAAGCCCAACACGAATATCCACGAAATTCGGCACAGTTTCAGGCTATCTAGACAAAAACTTCACACGCCGTTTACAAACGGGCAACGGCTGAGAAACGCCGATCGGCAAAACTATTGGGTATGAATTCGCTACGGGGCGAATTTTTGATGAAGGGAAATTAAATGGCATATCAGGCTGAGTACATCTGGGTTGACGGCGTTACACCAACACCGACATTGCGTTCAAAAACAAAAATAATTGAGAGTGGCAACAAGGCTCTTCCGATTTGGGGCTTCGACGGTTCATCGACAAGTCAAGCAACTGGCGAAGCATCGGACTGTATTTTGAATCCAGTCTTTAGTTGCAAAGACCCGATTCGTGGCGGAAAGAACATTCTCGTGATGTGCGAAGTAATGGTCGCCTCCACCGGCAAACCGCACCCAACAAACACACGGGCACGTTGCGCAGAAACTGCCAAGCGTTACGCCGATGAAAAAATGATTTACGGCATCGAGCAGGAGTACACGATGATGCGTCTCAATGGTCGACCATTCGGTTTTCCAGAACTTTCGGGCGAACCGGCACCTCAGGGGCCGTACTACTGCGGCGTCGGCGCGGGTCGCGTAATGGGTCGCGAAATCGTAGAGATCCACACCGAGATGTGTCTGGATGCTGGTCTACATATATCGGGGACGAACGCCGAAGTAATGCCCGGCCAATGGGAGTTTCAAATCGGGCCAGTTGATGCACTTAAAGTCAGCGATGAATTGCATGTTGCTCGATGGTTGTTGCACCGAGTCGCCGAAGACTACGACGTAGTTATTTCACTCGACGCAAAACCACAAAAAGGAGACTGGAACGGCGCTGGCTGTCACACCAACTTCTCGACAAAGGCAATGCGCTCGAATTACAAAGCGATCGACGACGCGTGCAAAGCGCTGGGTAAGAGAATCAATGAGCACGTCAGCAACTACGGCCACGACATTGAAAGTCGCCTCACTGGCAAACACGAGACAGCTCCTTACAATAAATTCACTTATGGTGTTTCTAATCGCGGCGCATCCGTGCGAATTCCGTGGCAGGTTGCTCGCGATCAAAAGGGCTACGCAGAGGATCGTCGACCAAACGCGAACATGGATCCATACGTCGTCACCCAACTGATTCTCGAAACAGTTTGCGGACAATCCTCGCCGAAGAAAAGTGCCAGCAAGAAGAAGGCAAAAAAGAAGTAGCCAGAAACAATAAATCCCCAGAAATCCCATAGTCCTGCCGCCGTAACCCGAGTGAAACTCGCAGTTGCGGCGGCAGACTGTATTTGTGCGATCCGAGCGAAACGAGCGTTGAGATGATTGAGCAACAACGTGACTATGTGCTTCGCACCGTTGAAGAACGGGGAATCCGCCTGGTTCGTCTGTGGTTCACCGATGTGCTCGGAAACCTCAAGAGTTTCGCCATCAGTCCAGCCGAAATGGAAAATGCACTCAACGACGGCATGATTTTTGACGGGTCCGCAATCGACGGTTTCAGCCGCGTTCAAGAAAGTGACGTGCTGGCTTTACCCGATGCGAACACTTTTGAAGTCTTGCCATGGGTCGACCCCAAGGGTGCCGAGGCGAGGGTGTTTTGCGATGTCGCCAAACTTGACGGTACCCCATTTGATGGTGACCCACGACAGGTTCTGCGTCGCAACTTGAACGCCGCGAGAAAACTCGGCTATCAATTTTATGTCGCTCCAGACATTGAATACTTTTACTTTGATCCGCCAGCGGTTGACTCACGACCAGTTCCACTGGACGAAGGTGGTTTCTTCGACTTGACCAGCACCGACATCACAAGTTCGTTGCGCAAAGAAACAATTCGCACGCTCGAGACGATGAGCATCCCGGTTGAATATAGTTTCCACGAAGACTCACCCAGCCAACACGAGATCGATCTTCGACATACTGATGCCCTGACAATGGCCGACAGCGTGATGACATTTCGTCTCGTCGTCAAAGAAATCGCGGCGTTGCACAAAGTGCACGCAACATTTATGCCCAAACCACTTGAAGGTGTACAGGGTTCTGGCATGCATCTGCATCTCACCTTGTTCAAAGACGAACAAAACGCGTTTCATGACGCCAGCGACCCATATAACTTGTCGGTTACGGCCAAACAATTCATGGCCGGACTATTGCGTCATGCAGCAGAAATAACCGCGGTAACGAACCAAAATATAAATAGTTACAAGCGTCTGGTGCCGGGCTTCGAAGCGCCTGTGCATATTTCATGGGCACGCAACAACCGAAGTGGTCTTATCCGTGTGCCAGTTCAAAAACGAAACAGCGATCAAACAACGAGAATTGAATACAGGTCTCCTGACCCAGCGTGCAACCCTTACCTCGCATTCTCGGTGATTCTTGCCGCTGGTTTACGCGGCATTCGAGAAGGCTACGAACTTCCGGCAGAAGCAGATTCAAACCTTTTTGAGATGGGTGATGACATGCTGGCGAAACTTGGTATCGAGCAGCTTCCTCAATCAATGTCTGATGCATTGCGGGTCATGGAGCGCTCAGAACTCGTCGCAGAGGCACTTGGTGAGCACATCTTTGAATGGTTCTTGCGCAATAAACGTGCCGAGTGGCGTGGCTACAAGACGCACATCAGTCAATACGAACTCAATCGCTACCTGCGTTCACTCTGAGTGAAACGATGAAAAACGAACAAGACCGATTGCTCGCAGTCTTTCCTGATCCGGCGCCAATTGATGTCGCGCGAACCCTCGATTTGTCGGGCTATTCGTGGAAGGCGGTCAAGTCGAACGATGTACTTGACAAACTCGAACCAACTCCCGGCTGGGCAGGCGCCGTGGTCGACTGCAGCCAAGACCCCGAGTCGGCATGGGCAATTTGTCGGTCTTTGCGTCGACGCGAAAATCCGGTCAGCCGCGTGATCGTGCTTGTCAGTGGCGCACAACTTGCTGATCTTGAAATGCGTGAAGATCTTTTTGACGACTTCTGTCTTGCGCCAGTTCACCCGCGCGAACTTGACTCACGGTTGCGACACTTGTTTTATAGCGAGATGTCGGTTTCGCGCGAATCACTGATTGAGTACGGCGGTTTGAGCCTCAACACCGAGACTTATCAAGCATCATTCGGTGGCACACCTCTTGATCTGACCTACATGGAGTACGAACTCCTGAAGTTCTTGGCGCAAAACCCCGGCAAAGTTTTCAGTCGCGAAGTATTGTTGTCTCGCGTCTGGGGCTACGAGTACTACGGCGGTGCTAGAACAGTTGACGTGCATATTCGTCGTCTGCGCGCAAAACTCGGCGAGGAACATGCCAACTTGATCGAGACGGTTCGCAGTGTTGGCTATCGCTTTGGCCAATCTAAGTGGAGCTGATGCGCTCGTGACCGAACAGGCCCTCGAGACGAAAATTGATTTGAGCCTTTCGGGCATGTCGTGCAACGCATGCGCAATGACGATCGAAAAAGGCTTGAACAAAATCTCTGGTGTTAATGCAACCGTCAACTATGCAACAGAGTCGGCTCGGGTCAACTTTTCAAGCGAACTTACGAACACAGATGCCCTGATCCAAACAGTCAAGTCGCTTGGCTACAGCGCTCGACTCCTCGAAAACACGACCGCCGAAATGCTCGATGCAGAAGTCGACGAACGAGTTGCGATGTTGCTAACCCGACTAACTGTTTCGGCGTTTTTCTCGATACCGGTGGTGTTGATTTCAATGATTGCCAGCCTGCAATTCAAAAATTGGCAATGGTTTGCTCTGGTTCTAAGCGGACCAGTGGTTACTTGGGGGGCGTGGCCATTTCATCGGGCGGCTCTGATGAATGCACGACATCGTGCGACGACGATGGACACCTTGATCTCGATCGGCGTATTTGCCTCAACCGCCTGGTCAATTTGGACGATTGTCTGGGGTGACGCGGTTGATCATATTTACCGTGGCTCATCACACGAGATGAGCATGACCGGCATGATGAAGTCGGGTGACACTACTCACATCTATTTAGAAGTGGCTGTCGCTGTAACTGTGTTCTTGCTGGCTGGTAGATATTTCGAGGCCCGCGCGAAAAATCGTGCGAGCGATGCGCTTCGTTCGTTACTCGCGCTTAACGCGAGAACTGCGACAGTTCTTCGAGATTCGCAAGAACTCCTGATCGATGCCTCGCTGGTGCGTGTCGATGATCTGATGGTCGTACGACCAGGAGAAATTATTCCGGCTGATGGCGTCGTCGTTGAAGGCAACTCGTCACTTGATTTATCCGCATTGACAGGCGAAAGTGTGCCGACCGATGTGGCGCCAGGCGGTGCAGTTACGGGCACGACCGTCAACATCACTGGTCGTCTGATCGTGCGCGCGACTCGGGTTGGTGCCGAGACGACATTCGCTCAAATCACGCGGCTTGTACGCGACGCACAAACCACGAAAGCACCGGTGCAACGACTTGCTGATCGTGTCAGCGGAGTCTTCGTGCCGGCAGTTATCGGTCTTTCAATAGTCACTTTTCTCGGCTGGTTTTTTCTCGGAGACTCGACTACTCAGGCATTCACTGCTGCAGTGGCAGTTTTGATCATCGCCTGCCCTTGCGCGCTGGGGCTTGCAACGCCAACCGCACTGATGGTCGGCAGCGGGCGTGCCGCCCAAATGGGCATCGTTATTAAAGGTGTAGACGTTTTGCAAAGCACTCGTCGAATTGACACGGTTGTATTCGACAAAACTGGGACGATCACCACAGGGATAATGCAGTTGATTGACGTCTCGGTTGCGCCAGGTGCAGATCGACGCGAGGTGCTCAAGTTCGCTGGGGCTCTTGAACACGCGAGCGAACATCCAGTTGCTCGGGCAATCGCTGCAGCCGCGCGCAAAGAATTGGGCGCTTTGCCTGATGTCAGCGATTTTATTTCATCGCCCGGTATGGGAACATCAGGAATCGTCGAGTCACAAAAAGTAATGGTTGGCCGTGAATCTTTGTTCAGCACGTCGCTTGTGGTTGTGCCTGCAGATTTGCGTGATGCCCTTGCCCAAGCAAGGCATGCTGGAAATACGGCAGTGCTCGTCGCTATTGGCGGTCTTGTCAAAGGCGTTTGTGTTGTCGCTGACCAACCTAAATCAACAAGTGCCCAAGCAATCGCCGAACTTGACAAACTTGGGTTGCGCTCAGTTCTACTGACCGGGGACAATGACTCGACGGCAACGGCCATTGCGATTCAAGTTGGGATCAAAAATGACGAACAACATGTCATCGCCGGCGTTCTACCGAATGAAAAAGTTCGCGTGGTCGCCGATCTGCAACAACGTGGTTATGCCGTGGCGATGGTTGGTGACGGGGTCAATGATGCGGCTGCGCTTGCACAGGCTGATGTTGGCATCGCCATGGGCACCGGCACAGACGTGGCAATGAACGCCAGCGACCTAACAATCGTCAGTGGTGATTTGCGACTGGTCGCCGATGCGATTTTG
>JAQCDY010000039.1 GCA_027729785.1 Actinomycetota bacterium
CATCAGATATCTTTTAGACAGACGAGACGAACGAGGAAACATGCCGGGCATCGAAGATCTTTATCGAGAAATAATTCTTGATCACTATCGCACCCCGCGTAATCGTGGCGAGTTGTCGCCGCCGGCTGTTTGCACCGAGGGCAATAATCCGCTGTGTGGCGATGACATTCGTGTTTATTTAGATGTTGCTGATGGCGTCGTGCGTGATGTCAAGTTTTCGGGTCAGGGTTGCTCGATCAGCCAGAGTTCAACTTCAATGATGACAGTTGCCGTGAAAGGCAAGAGGATCGAAGAAGTGCGCGCGTTCGTGCGGCGCTTCAAGCACATGATGACGCTCACTGAAGGCGACGATGAAGTTGATCAATCGATCAATCTTGGCGACATTGAAGCGCTGCAAGGCGTCGTGAAGTTTCCGGTGCGCATCAAGTGCGCGACCCTCGGCTGGAACACTCTTCTCGAAGGCCTCAACGAAGCTACCAAGTGAGTTGATTTCTTCTATTTTCTGAAGTAAGACTCTGTTTTTTGGTGGTGGTTGTTATTGTTATCGATTTCTAAATTCTAGTAATCTATGGTCTTGTGCTGTTCGAACGAATGTATGAAACTCGCGCACATGATCAGAAAACTCAAGCCGATTTGATGGGCTAAATGGACTATTTACGGGTCAGCTTGGTGGTCGGGCCACAGTTGTTTGCCGGATGTTTGATCTATCTTCTGCTTTTGAAGCGCACCGATGTCGCGGCAGTTGAGTTGCTTTCGATTGGCAGTGTGCTCGGCATCGTTTCGAGCACGATGGTTGATCAGATTTTCGTAAATCTGCAGCTACCAAAAATCGGTTGGCTTGTCGCTGTGTTCGCGGCGATATCGGTGTTTTTGGTTGTTCAACGCAGCCAGAAAATCACAATCGCAGCGGTGAATTGGGGGTCTGAACCTAGTAAGTCGTTTTGGCCGATCGCTGCGATTTCGGTTATGGCGCTTGGCTCTGATTGGTTTTGGCTTTTCCCTTCAGGCGTGTTGTTTGTTGTTGCATCTTTTTTCTCGATTGTTGGTGCGCCAAAGTTTGGGAAAATACTTGTTCGCTTATTCAACCTTGGCGCAGTTGCCGTCGGGGTGTTTATGATTTCGACTCGCCCAAAAATCTGGTGGGTTATTGATGAAGTCGATTTTCCATTCCTTCAAGCCTTTTCTCGATCAATCGCTGATAGAGGGCTAAATGATGTAATGAATTTTTCAGGGAACCCAGTGAAGTACTACTGGCTAAGTTACGCATGGATTGGGCTCGTCGACAGGACGTCAGATGCGTCAACTCTTTTTGTCTTCACACGAGTTGCCCCATTGTTGTTCGCAATCATCATCACGGGGACAGTGTGGACTGTAATTAACTACTTTTCACTTTCAAGATTCAGAACATTTGCGACAACACTCGTTGTGATGACAGCATCCTCATTACCGCCTTGGGAATGGTGGATGAAGATTACGTCACTGATTTCACCGTCTAGTTTTTTTGCTTTTGCCCCGCTTTTTGCCCTTACATTTTTGTTGTTGTGTCATACTCCCCAGTCACTTCGCTACAGAGTTGCCGCCATTGCATTTCTGTCATCAGCAACCATGCTCACCAAAGCTTTCAACGGAATCATTCTGGTTGCGGCAATGACTTTCGCCTTGGGAGTCCAACTTTTTGCCAAACCCAAAGTAGCAAAAACTATGGTTTTAACTTATTCGGTGAGTCTAATTTCACTCCTAGGTACCTACTTGCTATTCATCTCTGATTCTGGAGCTAATGAAGCTTTAGAAATTAGGCCTTTCGATTTTATTTGGCAGATACAAGGAGACACCCGATTTTTGCCGGAGATATACACAGATTTGATAGGGGGTTTTGCAATAATTTCGTACGTCGCTCTCCCAGCACTGTTGATTGTTGCAAGTTTATTGCACACAAAGTTTTTTGAAAGCAAAACCATTGATCTACTGTCCATCGGATCACTATTGGCTGGCGCTTTTCTTGCATCAGTGCTTCTGTTCATGAACGGCGAAAATCTGTATTTCATTCGCGCCGCCGTAGGATTCTCGAGCCTGCTCGGATTCGCATCTTTAAGTAGTAAAAATAGTTTTGTCCAAAGCAAAAGATCCACAACTTTTGTTTTAATTATTTTGGGGATAATTCTGTGCTTTCTGTCATTTTTCATCCCGAATGCAGACTCAGGATCAGAGTTCTGGGTAATTGTGCGCTCTGCGTGGAGTCACATCGGTGCCTTTATATTTATTTCGCTCGCCCTATGTGTTTTGTTGGTCAATTTCATTCGCCGACGATCAAGTTTCGCCCAAATCTACAAACTAATAATCGTCGCATCAACAATGGCTGTCTGTTTTTCGGTAGTCAACTGGTTCAACACAACACCCGAAAAACATGCTGAATGGTCGCGCAATGGCCAAAGTTATCTCGGAACAGGTGAAATGTTAGATCTGGCTGACTGGACCAATAAAAACACGAATACTGACGATATTTTCGCCAGCAATTTTGGGTGGCCAAGGCTCGATGCATCAGGAGGAATATTTGCCGCCCCATGCGATTTCCAAAGATTCAAAACTGGTGGAGACTGTCTCCGCACATCCAGCGGCTTGCTGATGATGCACATACATCGGGTCTTTTGGCTTCAAGCCACTAGATTTTCTAATTCCATTGTTTTAGACCCGGAGATGAAAGCCCGTCAAAGTGCAACATTAGGTTTCGCAGCAGACCCAACATCGACTCAAGTAAAGCAAATGCTAAACGACGGCGTTGGCTGGTTTCTGATTGACCGCACCACAACCGACCGCACCTCCTGGGAGCCACTCGCCACGATCAAATACACAAATGACTCATTTTTCGCGTTGCAACTGAATGAAAACAACTGAAAGCAGCAAAGCCACCAAATAACTTTTAATTTTTTAGAGACGGGCCGATTTCGTAACTCGGTAGCGAAATGATTTGGCGGGCAAAAATGGCGGTGCTGGATTTGGCAATCGCGATTTCGTAGTCACCGGAAAAGATAATCCAGGCGTGGCGCTCGGTCGACCAGGTGCGAAAAGCAATCCACGTAATATCAAATAATGCGGTTCGACTTTCATTGGCATTTAACACGCACTTGTGCCAGGCGCCCAAACGCGCTGGTTCGCTTTCATCGTCGAGCCGACGAACATACGCCTGCACGACAACAGTGCCGAGCCGTGGCGAATTGTTTTCGAGCGCAATAGAAATGCGGCATGTCGGCTGATCGTTTTGCAATGCGGTGATCTTTGGTTCGTGCCAAGTGATATCTGAATAAGACAAGCCGTGACCAAACGCAAGCAGTGGCTCGATTTTCTTAGATATGAAACCCCGGTAGCCGACATTGCGACGCTCGAGATATTGCTGTGTGCCATTGATCGGCATGTAGTGCGGCATTGTCGGCGAATCTGAAAGTTGTTTCGGATAAGTGATCGGCAATCGCCCACCAGGATCACAATCACCCGAGAGAATATCGGCGACAGCATTTGCCGTCTCCATGCCACCAAAAAACGAGATCAAAACCGCGTCAACATCTTCTAGCCACGGCATCGCCACTGGCGAGCCAGCATTAACAACGACGATTACGCGCTTGGCGACTTGGCTGATGAGATGCACGATTTCATCTTGGTCGCCTGGCAATGCAATTGTGTCGCGGTCGCTGCCTTCGGTCTCCCATTCGTCGTTTGTGCCGACAACGACGATTGCAACGTCTGCATGCGCAGCGGCATCGACTGCGCGGGAAATTGCATTCACATCTTTCGGTGGGCTGATGCCTAGGCGCATTGCAGAAAAGCCGGCGCGCGTTGACATCGTGATGTTGATTTGACGTGTATCGCCCGCGCGAATGTTGTGCTGTGAGATTTGCTCTTGACTGGCGAGCCCAAAGTATGCATCGCTGCGCGGCAACTTGCCCTGTGGATCATCGACAAGCACTTCATTGGCAAAACTAAACCGCGCCGGGCCAGTGACGACGAGTGAAACCGAGTGCTCGCCATCGCGCTCGGCGATGAAACTGCCCGTAATGCGAATCGAAAAGTTCTCGGGGTTCACCCCGGCTGGACAACTTCCAAAGAACACAACGAGTGACGAAAAAATCGTGTCGGTATAGACAATTTCGCCGGCGCAATCTGCGTTGTTGTAATAGTCGATGCGCAAGCCCGGCTCGCCAGATGGTGTGCGCAAACTTGACGCACCGACGATGGGTGCCATCTTGTCGATAGAAACGCCCACTTCATGGATAATTTTCTCGCTGCCGAATCGATCTTGCAAAGCAGAGAGAATCGACTTTCGCGAGAGTGCTTGCATACTCGAAGACCCGCCACCTTGCACGCGAGTATTTTTCGCGTTTGGCCCGATTACGGCGATGGTTTTGAGTTGCGAATCAATCAGCGGCAATGCATTATTTTTATTGCACACCAACACGGTGCCAGCCGCCGCAGCCCGCCGACACAGATCACGCTCGGCTGGTTCGTCAACCGAAAGTTCTGCATTGTCAGCCGAGCGAGACTCGGCATGTGTACGCAAGATAACCTGCAAAATCGCGGCAACTCGCTCATCCAGTTCATGCTGAAAAACTTCACCACGAGCGATTGCCTGCTCGAGTTTTTCTCCATAGATAGTTTCGGGGCCGGGCATCGCAATATCGAGACCTGCTTTTACTGATTTGGCAGTGTCATGAAACCCAAACCAGTCAGACACGATCACACCATCAAAACCCCATTCGTTACGTAAAATTTGTTGCAACAATTCGAATTGCTGCGAACTGTGTTCACCGTTGAGCAGGTTGTAGCTGCTCATCAGCCCCCAGGCCTCGCCGTCGATCACGGCAGCCTCAAACGGTCGCAGATAAATTTCGCGCAGCGTGCGCTCGTCGATTTGTGCGTTCACTGTATGGCGATCGCGCTCGGTGTCATTGCCGGCAAAATGTTTAAGAGTTACACAAACGTCGCTGTGTTGCACGCCACGCACAAGATTTATTGCGAGTTGCGCTGTAAGTTCTGCATCCTCTGACAAACACTCGAAATTGCGGCCACCAATTGGCGTGCGCTGAATGTTAATCGTCGGTGCCAACACGATGTGTGTACTCTTGCGCACCGCTTCGCGTCCGAGCAGTTGACCAAGTTCAAGTGCGAGGTCTGTGTCGAACGATGCACCAATCGCGACCCCAACTGGTATCGACACACCTGGTGTGCGCTTTGACCCGAGCGACTCGCCGCGCACACCGTTCGGGCCGTCTGACATTTTTATTGCAGGGATACCCAGCCGCTCGATTGCATGCGTACGCCAAGTTGATGCCCCACCCAGCAAACGACACTTTTCTTGCGTGGTCATCTGACTCAACCACGCCATAACCCGCGCATCCATACCACGCCTTACTTCTTAATACCTTGGCATGATGTGAAAAGTATTCAGAGAAAACTCTAAATTAAAACCCGCTTTGACCCATGCACGGATTGCACGAGTGTTTTGAATTTGAGTTGAAATTGACAATTTGTCAATTTTTTGATTAGCCAAATAACCCATGAGCATCTGCAGTAACACCGAATACACACCTTGATTATGAAATTTCGGATGCACTCCGTTCAATTCAATTTCAGCGCCGTTCTCATCAAACGAAACTAACGCGAAACCAATTTTCTTCGAATCTGGAGTTTCAACAATTACAGTTAATTTGGCTGAATCAGCCAGACCAAACGATGCCCATTCGACATAGCCATCGACGATTGACTGAGATCCGAGTCGATGATTTGATCGATAATGATTTGGATAATCCTGAAAAATTATTTGCGAAAGTGCTTTAATGATGGAATTGTCATTTGGGCTCGCAATAGAAAGCTTCCACTTATAATTTGTCTTACTGCTCTCGGTTATTGGAACCAGATCTTTTGAGAAATAAACGAGTGTGTCGGCCTGAAAGGCTTGTGCCTTTGACAGATCAGCAAGTGACTGTGCCAATCTGTTTCGAGTTGACGGGTAACGCAAAATCAAAATATCTGCTGAGCTTTCGTTGCAGATTCGCGCAATTTGAATATCTGAAGCGGGACTGTCAATTGGAATATTGAGCCGGGCGACATCAATACCAAATCTTTCTGACTCAACTCTTGAATGAGTCGGTAGTAATACTCCAGAATTTTGTAAAAAGTCACTGATCATCTTGAACCAACCTTACCCAAGAACAGCAATTCGTCATACGCTTTACGATGACTGCCGAAACTAGATACGATAAGGTGATGAATTTGAGCAGCAAAATATCGGTCGTTGTTCCTGTGTATCGCTCAGAACAGACACTTAAAGAATTAGTTAGTCGGATAAGTAGCGCGCTTCAGAAGTATGACTTTGAGATCATCCTCGTGGATGATGCGAGCGGTGATGGTAGTTGGCAAAAGATTTCGTCACTCGCAAAAGAGAACCAGCGTGTTCACGGCATACGTTTAGGGCGCAATTCTGGCCAACACGGGGCGTTACTCGCAGGGGTTAGAGTCGCAAAGTTCGAAATTGTTGTGACGATTGATGACGACCTTCAAAACCCCCCAGAGGATATTGAAAAACTGATTTCAGAACTCAAACCAAATTTTGATGTTGTTTATGGAGTTAGTGCAGAAATTAGACAAAGCTTTTATAGACGACTCAGTTCAAAATTTGTACGAAAATTTTTTTCGTCTGCTCTCGGTTTTAATAGTGCAGTAACAATGAGTTCTTTTCGCGCATTTCGTACCGAATTGCGGGAGGGTTTCAACACACAACTTGGTCCAAACATTTCGCTTGATGCACTTTTGACATGGTCGACTACAAGATTCGCAGTTGCCAAAGTGCGGCACGATGAACGAAAGATTGGAAGCTCTCACTACACATTTAGAAGACTGGTACGTTTCATGATTGACATGACAACGGGCTATAGCGCGTTACCTCTCAGGCTGGCAACAGCAATCGGATTCACAACGATTGGCTTTGGATTTTTGTTATTGCTTTACGTCGTTGGGCGACCGCTTTCGACTGGCGAGTCGGTGCCGGGTTTTCCATTATTAGCATCTTCGATCATCATCTTTTCAGGCGTACAGATTTTTCTGCTCGGTGTGCTCGGTGAATACATTGGTCGAATGCACTTTAGAGTGATGAATAAGCCCACTTACATGATTGCCGAATCGACAGACTGAATGACGCAAGTCAAACCCGATCGTTGTTGATCAATGTATAAAATTCCGTTCAATCGCGCAGACATTGGATCCCGAGATCTTGCCTTACTAGGTGAGTCGATATCTGCTGGCCATATCTCAGGCAATGGTCCTTTCACGAAGCAGGCCGAAGCCGAGATCTCGAAGGTGCTCGGATCGCATAAGACATTGTTGACAACTTCTTGCACTCATGCCCTCGAAATGTCTGCTCTGCTGCTGAACCTGAAAACTGGTGACGAAGTAATTGTTCCGGCGTTTACATTTGTTTCAACCGCAAGCGCATTCATGCTGTACGGAGCTAAGCCTGTGTTCGTCGATGTATGCAATGACACACTAAATATTAGCCCTGAGGCTGTTGAGTCGGCGATCACCGATCGAACCCGAGCAATTTGCGTAGTTCACTATGGCGGAGTCGCCTGCGAAATGGAGAAGCTCAGCGAAATTGCAAAGCGACACAACCTACTTTTGATTGAAGATAACGCACATGGATTGTTTGCAAAATATAGAGGCAAATATCTGGGAACTTTTGGTTCACTAGCAACTCAGAGCTTTCACGAAACAAAAAATATCACCTGTGGCGAAGGCGGCGCATTAGTCGTTAATGATCCGCATCTAGTAGACCGAGCAGAAATTTTGCGCGAAAAAGGTACGGATCGAACCAAATTCTTGCGCGGCCAAGTCGATAAATATACGTGGGTGGATGTTGGGTCAAGTTGGATAATGAGCGATCTGCTTGCCGCAATTCTGTGTGGCCAACTTGAGCGAGCCGATGAAATTTACGCCAAACGTATACACATCTGGAATCGCTACAACAATGAATTGGCGAAATGGGCTGAGCAAAACAATGTGATGACGCCGATCGTGCCCAATGGCTGTGAACATACTGGTCATGTCTTTTTTTTGCGCTTGACTACCGGGGACTCTCGCGACCGATTTATAAGTCACCTGCGCGACCAAGGCATTCTTGCCGTGTTTCATTACCAGCCGCTCCACCTCTCGAAAGTTGGTCGAACTCTCGGTGGTCGAGAAGGCCAATTGCCAGTAACTGAAAAAGCCGGAGACTGCCTCGTGAGATTGCCCCTGTTCAATACTTTGACCGATGCTGAGCAGTCTTTCATCATTGAGACAATAACAAGATTCAATACTCGCGCCGAATAATCTAGTTTTAGTACGGGGTGATTACAGTCGTTGAGATGGCAAATGAAACCAAGACGACGGCGGCGATTAGCAAGCATCGCGAGATTGCTGAAGAAATAATCAGTAATCAGATTGGCGCGGCTTCACCAGCAGTGTCACCCGATGGCACACAAGTTGCTTATGTTGTAACACGAGTCGATTACAAGGCCAATAAGTACCGATCACAAATTTGGTTGGCAAGCGTCGACGCAAAGCAAGCGCCACGACCATTAACTGCTGGCGAAAAACGTGACGGTAACCCGAGTTGGTCGCCAGACGGCACGTGGCTTGCATTTACCTCGGGTCGCAGCGAGAAAAAAGGTGAAACCACATTGCATGTCATGCCGATCGGCTCGAGTGGCGAGATTCGCACGATCGCCACAATGCCCGACGGCGTTGACAGTGTGCGCTGGTCGCCAGACACGAAACTCATCGCGTTCACTTCACGCACACAAGATGAGCGCTACACAAAAGATGACGAGTCATGGATGTCGCCGCGCAAAATCGAAACATTTTTCACGCGACTCAACGGCGAAGATTTCGTCTTTGACCGTCCGCAACACGTATATATAGTGCCGAGCGACGGCACGGCTGCCCCGCGCAACCTGACGCCTGGGACACACGAACACTCTGGGCCATCGTGGCTGACCGACTCGTCGGGTGTCGTCACAAGTGGTGCGTTGCACGAAACATGGGATGACGATCTTGCGAACGATATTCACATTGTCAAGCTTGACGGCACGATCACAACAATGACCGATCAACGCGGTGTTTATTATGCACCAAATGTTTCACCAGACGGTACACGAATTGCTTTCATTGGCTCAGATGACCCTTTGACGTCGCCACAAAATGACCATGTTGGCGTAATTGAGATTAAGACGAAAAAGCGTGAATGGATTTCGCGCGCGCTTGATCGCACTTTTTCGCCGACGAGTGGTGCGATTACGCCGATTTGGCGCGACGACAAAACTTTGATCGCTTACGCCGAAGATCGCGGCACCGCACATGTTGTGCAGGTTGATGCAACTGGCAAAACTGCGCCGAAGTGGTTGACATCGGGTCGAAAAATTGTGAAAGCGTTTAACGCTGTGTCCGGCGGTGCAGGCAGAGACACAAGTGCAACGATTGCTTTTGTCGCCAGCGAAGTGAATCAACTCACAGAGTTGTTCGTGCTGACGAAATCTGGCGAGCGACGCCTCAGCGATCTGAGTTCTCCCCTTGTTGCAGCATCTGCGCCGCAAACTTGGGAGTACTTCACGGTGCCATGCGGTTCGACATATGCGGGCGGGCCAAACGAAATCGATGTATGGATGATGAAACCGCGTGACTTTGACCCGTCGAAAAAGTATCCGATGTTGTTGAACGTGCACGGTGGACCACACACGCAATACGGCGAAACATATTTTGATGAGGCACAAATGCAAGCTGCTGCTGGTTTTGTTGTTTTGATGAGCAACCCGCGCGGTTCAAGTGGTCGTGAGCAGGCTTGGGGTCAAGCAATTCTCGGTCGTAAACACCCAGTTGCGCCCGGCACTGGTTGGGGCGATGCCGACGTCAAAGATGTTCTCGCGGTGCTCGATGGCACGCTGGCAAAGTATCCGTTTATTGATAGCAAGCGCGTCGGCATGCTCGGCGGAAGTTACGGCGGCTACATGGCGACGATGTTAGCTGGTTGTCACGGCGACAGGTTCGCGGCGATTTGTAGTGAGCGCGCAGTGAACAACATGTTGTCCGAAGAATGGACGAGCGATATCGGCACGGTGTTTCGTGTCGAGCACGGGCCAAACCATTTAGAAGACGAGGCTGAATATGTGCGCATGTCGCCGATTCGACATGTGCGCAATATCAATGTGCCGATGTTGATTATTCACAGCGAAAATGATTTGCGTTGCCCGATTAATCAGGCTGAAGAATTGTTTATGGCGTTGCGACTGCTTAAAAAAGATGTGACGTTCTATCGTTTTCCTGGCGAGACCCATGAGTTGTCGCGCTCAGGTTCACCTCTGCATCGTGTGCAACGCGCCGAAATTATTCTTGACTTCTTCACGGCAAAACTCAACGCTTAGGCTCACAGTATGAAAGTTACGTTGACGGGCACGGGTAGTCCGATACCTGATGCGAATCGCGCGGGGCCGTCGACACTTGTGCAATGCGCTGGGCAAAATATTTTGATTGATTGTGGTCGCGGTGTGGCGATGCGACTCGTTGCTGCTGGCGTGCCTGCGCCGTTTGTTTCGGCGATCTTGATAACACATCTGCACAGCGATCACATCACCGACTTAAATGACTTGGTGACGACTCGCTGGATTCTTACGCCAGAAGCAACACCAACTGTTATCTACGGCCCACTTGGCACGCAAAAGGTAGTTGACGGCATGATGGCGATGCTGACGCCTGATCAAAAGTATCGACACGATCACCACGCCGATTTGCGTAGCGGCCCGGGCATGCAAATTATCGTGCACGAGGTTGTGCCAGGTGATGAATTCAAAATTGGTGATGCGCGCGTAATTGTTGGTCGAACCGATCACCGACCAGTGACGCCATCGATCGGCTTTCGAATCGAAGCTGAGGGCAAATCGGTTGTGCTTGCAGGCGACACTGTGCCTTGCGACGAACTAGATGCACTTTGCAAAAACGCAGACATTTATGTTCAGACTGTTTTGCGCCCAGATTTAATTGAATTAGTCAAGCAATTTGTGCCGGCTCTCGCCTCGCGCTCGAACGACATTTTGGATTATCACTCAAATGTTGAAGACGCGGCGAAAACTGCGGCGCGGGCAGGCGTGAAGACTTTAATGTTGACGCACTATGTGCCAGCGATGCAACCTGGCCAAGAAGCTGATTGGCTCGCGCTCGCCACACCGCACTTCGCGGGCAATATCGTTCTCGGCCCCGACCTCACCAGCGCCGAAGCCTAAATTTTCGCACCGCTTTCGCGCGCATCCGTAAGCGATAACCCTCTCACACATCATGGCGTGCCACGCCGCAAGCGCCAAGTTCGCAATACACCGCAACCCAATTCCAGACCGCGAAATTTTGCCGATAGTTTCGTATTACGATATACTGAACTTGAAATTCATGAAACTGCACTCAAACATGGGATCAGCGAACTCGACATTCACCACGCCACGAATCAAGTGGTTCAAATTTTTGAATATCTCGATGAATGGGACAGACCGCGAATCCTCATGATCGGACCAGATATATCGGGAAACTTGTTGGAGCTAATCGCCACAATTTACTCGGATCAAACTATGAGAATATTTCATGCAATGAAACTAAGACCGAAGTTCGAAGTTTTGATTACTGAGAGAAAGGACGAATAGATAATGCGAAAGAAAAACCGTGTCTATCACATGATCGATGGCGAAATATTAACGGACGCAGATTTTGAACGTATGGCCGATGATGTTGCCACGCGTGATTTTGATTTGTCGAAGTTCACTCGCCTACCTGGTCGGCCGCTGATGGGCAAAGCCGTAGCTGAAGTTGTGCCGGTGCGAATCGAACCAGCGATTGTTAAGTCAATTGATCGTCGTGCACGCAAAGAAGGCACGACACGAAGCGACATTATTCGCCAAGCGATTAAGAGTTATCTGGCAAGCTAAGCGGTCGTAGCGTCTGGCAACTGGACAGTTGATTGCATTGTTAAGCGCACGCCGATGATCGCGATGACGAGACCGACAATGGCAAGTGCGCCAAGACGTTCGTCAAAGAGAATTGCGCCTTCGATTGTGCTTAGCGCTGGCGTAAGAAAGAACAGACTGCTGACTTTGGCCGCAGTGTGACGCGCAAGCAAAGTCATCATT
>JAQCDY010000040.1 GCA_027729785.1 Actinomycetota bacterium
AGCGGGAGTGGCGCGTGAGCGACTTTCATATCGGGTGCTCAAGATCGTGGCAGATCTAGACGCGGCGGTGGGTGCCGTAACTGGTTTTACTCGATATCAAATTGAAGGCGACATCGTTGGGGGCGCGGCAACAATCACGATCATTGATCGCGGTGGAATGTCAAAGAATCTGACCTCGCGAGTCGATCGAAATTCGCAATTAGTGGGCACCAAGCGTCGGGTTGCCAGCGACCAAGAAGTGCTCGTTGCTCGCGGTCGTAGCGACAATCGCACGGTGATCATGGTGCCGGAAACAAAAGGTGGACAAACCACGGGAATCACGCTGTTGCATGTGGTGTTTCAGGATCGACTGGCGGCCCCGGCGATGCGCGCGGTGCTGCAAGGTTACGACCGCCGCTATGACCGACTTGTCGACTGGGTGACAGAAACCGAAGGTGCGTTCAGAGAAGATCGATTGGCCGAGGTATCGGTGGCCGACTTGCTGATCTTGCCGATCAGCGATATGGCCGATCACTGGCGAACAAGGGAGTAGCCCAGATGATTGGTCTGGGTATTGATGCTGTCAGCGTGCGACGATTTCGTGATGCGCTGGACCGAACACCAAATTTGCGCACGCGTGTTTTTACGACTGCCGAACTCGAGTCATTGTCGGGCCGAGTAGATAGCGCACCAAGTTTGGCCGTGCGATTTGCGGCGCGTGAGGCGACGATGAAGGCACTTGGTGTTGGGCTCGGGGCTTTTGATTTGCACGATGTTTCAATCCGCAATTCTGAAACTGGTGCGCCCGAATTGATCGTGACAGGTCGGGCTCTTGAACTTGCACAGGCCCAAGGTGTGCAGAGTTGGCTCGTTTCGCTTTCGCACACTGACGACACTGCAATCGCTGTCGTCGCGAGTAACTGAGCAATAAATTCGGCGATGAATCCGATTAATCGCTGGGCGTGGGTTGAAGTCGACCTCGACGCGATTCATCAAAATGTCGCTGAGATAGTTCAACAGGCTGGGCGCTCGCAATTGTGGGCCACGGTGAAAGCAAACGGCTATGGACACGGCGCGGTAGAAGTTGCGCGAACTGCGTTAAGTGCGGGCGCGAGCGGTTTGTGCGTGGCGCTGGCCGATGAGGCGCATCAATTGCGTGTCGCAAAAATTGCTGCACCGATTTTGATCGTCAGCGAGCAACCCGAAGTTGCATTCGAACAAATGTTGGGCGATGAAGTCGTGGCAACCGTGTATAACCCTGCGACGATAAATAGTTATGCAGCCGTCGCAAAACGTCTTGGGGTTGTTGGCAAGGTGCATTTAAAAGTTGACACGGGGATGCACCGCGTTGGCGTGACGGTATCCAGCGCGATGGCTCGCGTTGAGCAAATTAGTTCGCTGCCGTCGTTGCAATTAGAGGGTGTTTACACGCACTTTGCGGCGGCTGACTTGCCGAGTCACGACGAGACTGCCAAGCAACAACGACGATTCGACGACTTTGTCGCCGAACTTGAACGCAAAAAAATGCGACCAAAATATGTGCACACGTCAAACTCGGCGGCGATGTTGCGAAATTTGAATGCTGCGACCGACATTGCGCGAGTCGGCATCGCGATTTATGGCATTGCCCCGAGCAATGAAACCGAAACGGTCGCAAGTCGTTTGCGACCAGCGATGTCGCTGCATGCTCGCGTTAGTCATGTGCAACGGCTTGATGCGGGCGAAGGTGTTTCATATGGTTTGCGCACGAGATTAGAAAAATCGGCGAATATCGCCACGCTGCCGCTTGGGTATGCCGATGGTGTGCCACGTCGGTTGTGGAGTGTGGGGGGCGAAGTATTGATCGCGGGTAAGCGTTGCCCGATTGTTGGTGTTGTGACGATGGATCAGTTGATGGTCAACTGCGCTGACGCAGAAGTCAAAATCGGCGACCAGGCAGTTTTGCTTGGCACGCAGGGCAGCGAGAAAATTGCTGCCAACCAAATTGCGACGCGGCTCGACACGATCGGCTATGAGATTGTTTGTGGCATTAGCGCGCGCGTGCCACGCGTATATATCGAAAAAAAGGTTTAGTCGCAATGAAGTTTTTGCTTGGCTCATTGACAGATACGCGGCAGTTTGCAGAAATTGTTGCCGCGCATGTGCGACCGCGCGACATGATCGTTTTGGCTGGCGAAATGGGTACGGGTAAGACGACATTTACGCAGAGTTTTGGTCGCGCACTTGGTGTGACTGATTTGATTACTTCGCCGACATTTAACTTGCTGCATAATTACGGTTCAGGGCGAATGTCGTTGCATCACGCCGATCTTTATCGCCTTGAGCGAACGGGTGAGCTTGAAGATCTAGGACTCGATGAACTGCAAGACAGTGGCGGGGTGATCGCCGTCGAATGGGGAGACATAGTCGGCGATGAACTGGGCGATGCTTTGGTGCTGCGCTTTGAGCATGCTGTCGAAACAGCCGATACTGAGGTGCGCACGGTAACTGTTGGGGCGCGTGGGGCCCAATGGGCGAGCCGATTTAACAAACTCAGCGAAGAATTGGTAGCCAGTTTCAAAGTATTGGCGCGAGGCTGAGACCGATGATTATTTTGGCGATTGACACATCAACAGATGCCGTGAGCGTCGCAGTCAACAATTCGAAACAGTTGTTGGCGAGTGCCCACGTCACGAGCGATCGGCGCCACGCCGAATTGCTCGCCCCGATGATCTCGAGCGTCTGTGCGCAGGCAGATATTTCGATGCGCGAGATCGATGTTATGGCCGTGGATATTGGGCCGGGTTTGTTCACTGGCATGCGCGTTGGCATTGCCTCGGCCAAAACGATCGCCCAAGTGTTGGATGTGCCAGTTGTTGGAGTTTCAAGTTTGGATATTTTGGCCCGTTCGGTGACGACGACACAACGAGTCGTGTTGTCGACGATCGATGCCCGACGCGGCGAACTTTATTGGGCGATGTATCGCAACGACATTGGGTCGAGCATTGAAGTTAAACCGCCGCGAGTTGGCAGCGTCAGTGATTGTGTCGTCGAGATCATCGACCGTGGCCAAGAAGCATTGATCGTCGGCAACGGTGCATTGCGTTATCGCCAGCAGTTGAGCGAGATGCTCGAGACCACTGGCTTGTCAATTGAATGGGCGAGTGAACAACTTGCTCAGCCGAGTGCGGCGGTTCTCGCGCTAATCGCAGCCGAGTTGGCTCTGGTTGAACAGTGGCAGACGGCAACCGAATTGCAGGCGCTTTATTTGCGGGCACCCGACGCCGAAATTAATTGGGCCACTCGGGTGAATTCATGAGTATTTTAGACCGGTTCATACGCGCGAAAGGAAACGATCGCGAAGGTGATTCGCTGGCTGAAACTAGTCAGCAGTCGCAAAACTTGGTGATCGTGCCGATGCGTCGCGCACATATTCGTAAAATCATGCCAATTGAGCAGCAGGTTTATCCACGACCATGGACGGCCCAAGTTTTTGTCGAAGAACTCGAACAGGTGCGCTCCGGGAAGCGCCACTATTTGGTTGGCACCATCTCTGACGAACTTGTCGGCTATGGCGGGTTGCTGTATGTCGAAAATGATGCTCATGTGACCAATTTGGCCGTGCATCCGATGTGGCGAAGTCGCGGAATTGCGACCGAATTGATGCTTGATCTCGCGTGGGAAGCGAATCGTCGCGGTTGTGAAGCGATGACTCTCGAGGTTCGACACACCAACGTTGCGGCACAACTGCTTTATCGCCGTTTTGGTTTTGTGCCGGCCGGTGTGCGCAAAAAATATTATGAGAATCGGGACGACGCCATTGTGATGTGGTGTGCCGGAGTGCAGCAACCAGAATTCTCCGAGCGGTTGCGCAAAATCGAACTGGACCGAATGTGACGCGCGAACTCAAGATCGACAGTGCGACGGTCGTGCTTGGCATCGAAACAAGTTGTGATGAGACGGCGGCGGCACTTGTAATGGGTGGCAACGATGTTTTGTCGTCGGTTGTGGCGTCGCAATTAGATGTGCATGCCCGCTTTGGCGGCGTGGTGCCAGAGATCGCGAGTCGCGCGCACCTCGAGGCGATTACGCCGGTGATCGACCAAGCCGTTGCAAAATCTGGTTTGAGTTTTGAACGCGTTGACGCGGTGGCAGCAACCGTTGGGCCAGGTTTGGTTGGCGCATTGCTGGTCGGCGTGGCGGCGGCGAAATCTTTGGCGTTGACATTGGATGTGCCGTTTGTTGGTGTCAACCATCTGGAGGCGCATCTTTATGCGGCGATGCTCGACGACCCGAATGTCGAGTTTCCGATGTTGGTGTTGCTTGTTTCGGGTGGGAACACGATGTTGGTTGAAGTGCGCAAGCCTGGTGTTTATCAAATCGTCGGGCAAACTCGCGACGATGCTGCGGGCGAGGCATTTGACAAAGTTGCGCGGTTTTTAGATTTGGGTTACCCGGGCGGACCTGTGATTGATGCGCTGGCAAAAACCGGTGATGCCAAAGCAATTGATTTTCCGCGGGCGATGTTGAACGACGGTCTTGATGTTTCGTTTAGCGGATTAAAAACCGCGGTGATCAACTATGTCCGCAAAAACTCAAATGCCAAAACAAAAGACATAGTGGCGTCGTTTCAACGCGCGGTCGTCGATGTGTTGGTGGCCAAAACAATGCGTGCTGCCGAAAACCTCGGCGCACGCACGATTGCGCTTGGCGGCGGTGTTGCAGCGAACTCGTTGTTGCGCAGTGAGACTGCGCGCGCGTGTGAGCAAAAAGATTTTCATCTGGTGTTACCATCACTGGCAATGTGCACAGACAACGCGGCGATGATCGCTTCAGCAGGGTGGCATCGCCTGCAATTGACCGGTGAGTCGACGCTCGACGCAGGCGTGTATCCCAATTTGGGTTTGAGCGTGGCAAATTTATGAACGAAGTCGTGACCGCAAAACCGTTGCAACTTGGCGAGCGCAGCATCTGGCCACCAGTCGTGTTGGCGCCGATGGCGGGGGTGACGAATCAGCCGTTTCGCACGCTGTGTCGTGAGTTTGCGCCTGGGCTCGTCTATGTCAACGAGATGGTGATGGCCGCGGCGTTGGTTTATAAGAACCCAAAAACGGAGGCGATGATCGCGTTTGGGCCCGATGAGTCTTTTCGCAGTTTGCAACTTTATGGCAGCGACCCGAAAATTATGGCCGATGCGATCACGCAACTGGGTCGACGCAACGCGGTGGATCACATCGATTTGAATTTTGGTTGCCCTGCACCGAAAGTGACGCGGCGGGGCGGCGGTGCTGCGGTGCCGCTGAAGAAAAATTTGCTTCGTGAGATCGTCACGGCCGCCGTGAAAACGGCTGGGTCGTTTGGTATACCAGTCACATGCAAATTTCGAATCGGCTTGAACGACGATTTGTTGACCCATATTCACACTGGTTTGATTTGTCAAGATGCCGGCGTCGTGGCGATCGCGTTGCATGCTCGCACGGCCCAGCAACACTATGCACCGTTTGCGCGGTGGGAGGCGATTGCCGAGTTGAAAAACGCCGTGACGGACATACCAGTTTTGGGTAACGGCGACATTTGGGAAGCCAACGATGCGCGCGAGATGATGCGCGTTACCGGCTGCGACGGTGTCGTAATCGGTCGTGGGTGTCTAGGCAAGCCGTGGTTGTTTCGCGACATGGTGGCGATGTTCAACGGCGAGGAGATTTCTGCGACGCCGAAACTTGGTTGGGTGCTTGAAGTGATGTTGCGACACGCGATCGCACTTGAAGCACATTTTCCGCCGGGCCGAGGCATTCGCGAGTTTCGCAAACACGCGGGCTGGTATTTGACCGGATACCCCGTGGGTGGCGACCTGCGTCGGCAGTTTGGTGAAACTTCGAGCATTGAACACTTGTGTCAGTTGATCGATCAGTGTGACCCTGCTGCATCAATCGTTGAAGGTGGTGAAAGATTCGTGCGTGGTCACCACAACGGGCCGGTGAACATTGTGTTGCCGCATGGCTTCTTAGAAAGTCTTGACGATCTCGTCGCGCCTGATGACGCCACGTTGACGTACATGAGCGGCGGCTGAAGTTGCACAGCGAAGCGAATTGCGCATCGTGACGAGTCGAATCGTTTTGGCGTCACGCTCGCCGCGGCGAAAAGAGATTTTAGAAAAACTTGGTTTGGTTTTTGAAATTGACCCGCCAGAGATTGATGAGACGCCTCACGATGGTGAAGAGCCGGTCAAATATGTGCAACGTATCGCCGCGGCTAAAGCCGACAAAGTGGCGTTGCGACACGAGCAACAATGCATCGTCATTGCAGCCGATACGACCGTGGCGTTGGATCGCGAAATCTTTGGCCAACCGCGGGACTTGGATGAGGCGCGCAGGATGATCCAGAAATTATCTAAAAAATCTCACAGCGTGCACACCGCAGTCAGCGTGCGGTGCGACGGAAGAAGCGCTAATGGCTACGACTCGGCAAGCGTGATGATGCGCGAGATCACACCCGAATTGCTCGAGTGGTATTTGGGGACGGGCGAATCGATGGGCAAGGCGGGGGCTTATGCCGTGCAGGGTGAGGGTGCGGCGTTGGTGGCCGAGGTGCGTGGCGAGATGGAAACGGTGATTGGTTTGCCGGTGTGGCTGTTGACCGAGAGGTTGGCGCGAATTGGGGTGAATCTAGGGCAACTGGGCAGGGCTGGCGAGTGATTTGGGTTGGAAAAATAGCCCTTTGTCAATAGCATTGGCACTCGCATGGTTCGAGTGCTAATTGAAAATCGAACGTAATTGACCCAGAAAAACCTAGAGATAATAAGGAACCGATATGAACCTAAAGCCACTTGATGACCGCATTGTGGTCAAGCCAAACGAAGCCGAGAAGACAACTGCATCGGGTCTCGTGATTCCGGACACTGCCAAAGAGAAGCCACAAGAGGGCACTGTTGTTGCCGTTGGTCCAGGTCGCTGGAGCGATGACACCGGCAAGCACACACCACTTGATATCAAGGTCGGCGATGTCGTTCTTTATTCGAAGTACGGCGGCACCGAAGTTTCACACAAGGGTGATGATCTTTTGATTCTTACGAGTCGCGATGTTCTTGCGATCGTTGCTAAATAACTAATTCAAAACCTCAACTTAAAAACAGGACATAAAACATGGCAAAGATTCTTAAATTCAACGAAGAAGCACGTCGCGCACTCGAAGCCGGCGTAAACAAGTTGGCCGATGCGGTCAAAGTTACGCTCGGACCAAAAGGTCGCAATGTCGTGCTTGACAAAAAGTTCGGTGCACCGACGATCACCAATGACGGTGTGTCGGTGGCCAAAGAAGTTGAACTTGAAGACCCGTTTGAAAACATGGGTGCACAACTTGTAAAAGAAGTCGCGACAAAGACGAACGACGTTGCTGGTGACGGCACGACGACGGCGACAGTTTTGGCACAAGCAATGGTTAGCCATGGCATGCGCAACGTGGCTGCCGGTGCGAACCCGATGGCGCTCAAGCGCGGCATCGAAAAAGCAGTTGCTGCAGTTGTTGAATCGTTGAAGAGTCAGGCCAAAGAGGTCGACGACAAGAGTGATATCGCAAGCGTTGCAACTATCTCGGCAGGCGATGCGACAATCGGCAAAGTTATTGCTGATGCGATCGACAAGGTTGGCAAAGACGGTGTCGTAACTGTCGAAGAGTCGAACACATTCGGCATCGAACTCGATTTCACCGAAGGTATGCAGTTTGACAAGGGTTATTTGTCCCCATATTTTGTGACTGATCAAGATCGTCAAGAAGCAGTTCTTGAAGACGCATACATTTTGTATTACTCGTCGAAGATCACGACTGTGCAGTCGATGTTGCCGGTGCTCGAAAGCGTGATGAAGACGGGCAAGCAACTTGTGATCATCGCCGAAGATGTCGAGGGTGAGGCTCTTGCGACTTTGGTGGTCAACAAGATTCGCGGCACGTTCAATTCGACAGCGGTCAAGGCCCCGGGCTTTGGCGATCGTCGCAAGGCGATGTTGCAAGACATGGCAGTTCTGACTGGTGGTCAGGTCATCAGCGAAGAAGTTGGTTTGAAACTTGAAAACGTGACGCTCGATCTTTTGGGCCGCGCCAAGCGCATCATCATCACCAAAGAGACAACAACAATCGTCAACGGTGCTGGCGACAAGAACGAAGTCAAGGGTCGCATTAGCCAAATTAAGACCGAGATCGACAACACCGACTCTGACTGGGATCGCGAGAAGTTGCAAGAGCGTCTCGCCAAACTTGCCGGTGGCGTTGCCGTTATCAAAGTTGGCGCTGCAACCGAAGTTGAACTCAAAGAAAAGAAGCACCGCATTGAAGACGCTGTTTCAGCAACTCGCGCCGCGATTGAAGAGGGCGTTGTTGCTGGTGGTGGCACCGCACTTGTGCGTAGCCGCGAGAGCGTGCTCAAGGTCATCAAGTCACTTGACGGTGACGAAGCAACCGGTGCACGCAGCGTGTACGACTCGCTTACGGCGCCTGCTCGCGCAATTGCCGACAATGCCGGTATCGAAGGCGCTGTTGCTGTGCAACAGGTTGAAGCCGCGAAGGGCAACATTGGCCTGAATGCCGCAACTGGCGAATATGTCGACCTTGTCAAGGCCGGCATCATCGACCCAGCCAAGGTGACTCGTGCAGCGTTGCAAAACGCAGCATCGATCGCCGCACTTGTGATCACCATCGAATGTCTCGTTGCAGACAAACCTGAGAAGCCAGGCGCCGCACCAGCAGGCGGCGGTGGCATGCCAGGTGGCGGAATGGGGATGATGTAAGCCATAGCTTCTTCACAAAGAGGTTTTTGGTTACATCAGATCGTTGAATATCTGATCGCTGCCGCGCTCATTTTGATGAGCGCGCAGTCGGCGCATTCGTTAGTTACTGCGTCTTATGGCATCGCGCTATTGGTTAATGTGACGGTCGCCGATGGTCCTTTGAGCGCATACAAAATTGTTCCGCGTAGCGTGCATCGAATTATTGACTGGCTGTTTGTTGTGGCGTTGTTCGCGGGTGCATTTTTATTGAACGTAGATCAATCCACGCAAACGACTTTGGTTGGCGTCGGTATTGCGATTGTCGTGATTGCGCTGACAACTAACTACACCAAGAAGGTCTTTGGAAGAAGTTAGAGCGCCGTAGGCTGAGGCGATGAGCTTTGAAACACCAGCCCCAGACCTGAAAAAACTAATTGCCGCATGGGAGTCATGGGAGCGTGGAGAAGAGCAACCCGGTCGCACATTGGCCTCGTTGAAAACTGCCGGCATGGCAACCGTGCTACAAGAACTGGTCGCCAGTGGTTGGTCGCCAGTTTCCAAATAACACGATGCGCGCTGGTGGCTCGCAGGTCATTCCGCGGCCGAACAATTACCGAACGATTGATCACAATCCGTTTGCGAATCTTGACACGAGTGCGTTGCAATCGCTCGAGGCTGTGACTGCTGCGTTGCGGGCGTTTCAGCCCGATCAGACTTTGCGTCAGCCACTTGAAAATGCGCGGCCGTCGGCGGTGCTGGTTGGGTTGTTTGAATCGGTGAATGGTGTTGAGGCGATACTCACTCGGCGCTCGCAACAATTGAACAATCATCGGGGCGAGATTTCGTTTCCGGGTGGGCGACTTGAAACCGGCGAAACGGTCATTGCTGCCGCGTTGCGAGAGACGCACGAAGAGATTGGATTGGTGCCAGATGAGGCCAAAGTGATCGGCGAATTAAACAGCATGTCGACGGTTGTCAGCAATTCGCATATCGTGCCCGTGGTTGCCAGTTATTCGAGCGCGCCGATTCTGCGCACCGTAAATAGCGAAGTTGACCGCGTGTTTAGCGTGCCTCTGCTCGACTTGATTCGCCTCGATACATACAACCAAGAACATTGGGTGTTCAGTGACCGCGAGTTTCAACTCAACTTTTTTTATCTGGATGACGAGACGATCTGGGGTGCAACCGCGCGTATTTTGTTTCAATTGATGATGTTGACCATCAAGCATAAATGACGAATATCAGTTATGGTCCGCCGACCGCACGCACACTTTTGAAATATGCGAATGCCCACGCTTTGCAACGCACTCGAAATGAGCGCACCCGAGATGCGCAGTTGTCGAGCATGTCCCGATTGAACTGCTCGTCGATGCGTTGGCGCTGAGTCGGGTTCCAGAAGCGTCCGTATCTCCATGAAGAAGCACTGCACACCGTGCCGGGCGGTGCATCGCTGCAGTTGTAGCGCTGGTCGAGAAGTTTGAGATTGCGATAGCCAAAGTCATGACGCCGACATGCAGCCGCGAAATTGAAAGAGCGACCTTCGCCGCCGACCATTGGCACTGAACAGCCGTCTGTCGACCAATCGAACCATCTGTATTGACGCCGCAGCATGAAGCGCGATCGGTCGAACTCGCGAATCGGGGTTTGAAACATCACAGACTCGACGAACGCAACATCGCGACTGACATCCGGTGGTGATGTAGTGGAAAGAGAAGAAAGGGCGGTCAAGGCACTCGAGACTGCAACGAGAGAAAAGTGGGCGACGCCCATGAGGTCTCCGTTTCGCGACGCTCAGTTTTTCTTGCGCGTCGAGTTAGACGACGATGTGTACGCCGAGAATTATTTTGGCGCGCGAATTGACTGCAACACGTGCCAAGTTTCGATCGCGCCGATTACCGCCTCTTCGCCTTTGTTGCCTGCCCCAGGCCCAGAACGCTCGGTGGCTTGGGCGATATTTTCGGTCGTCAGAACGGCAAAACCTATTGGCAAACCGGTGTCCAGTTGCACGCGGGCGATGCCATCGGCACACGGCCCAGCGACATATTCAAAGTGTGCAGTGTCGCCACGAATGACCGCGCCGAGCGCGACGAGCACCTCGTAGCGACCCGACAGAGCCATTGCTCGGGCAGTCACCGGAATTTCGTATGCGCCAGGCACCCACGCAACGTCTACTTTTTTTGCGTCAACTCCACACTTGGTGAGACCACGATGTGCGCCGTCGAGCAGGGCTTGCACGATGAACTCGTTGAACCGCGAGCAGACGATGCCGACACGCAGCGCCGTGTTATTCGTTTTTGTTGCGTCGAAACTGTGACTAGTCATTTCGCCTCCGTGTCATTGAAAAAGTGACCGAGTCGATCACGCTTTGTTGCCAGATACGACGAATTTTCTGGTGTGCTCGCGGTGATTATTGAGACTCGCTCGACGACGCTCAAGCCGTAGCCAGCGATGCCACCATATTTTGCAGGGTTATTTGTCATCAGTCGCAACTCTCTCGCGCCGAGATCGGCGAGAATTTGCGCACCGATGCCATATTCGCGGCTGTCGACCGGCAAACCCAGTTCGAGATTCGCGTCGACTGTGTCGAGACCCTCATCCTGTAAAGAATATGCACGAATTTTGTGACCGATGCCGATGCCACGACCTTCGTGTCCGCGTAGATAGACGATCACACCGCGACCTTGCTGTTGCACGGCCTGCATCGCGGTGGCAAGTTGCGGGCCGCAGTCACAACGCCGACTGCCGAACACATCGCCCGTCAGACATTCGCTGTGCACACGCGTCAGCACTGGTTCTGGTGTGGTGAGATCACCGAGCACGAACGCCAAGTGTTCGATGCCGTCGATCGTGCTGCGATAGGCGACGCATTCAAAGTTGCCCCACTCGGTCGGCACATTTGCCGAGCCCATGCGTTCGACGAGTCGTTCGTGATGGCGGCGGTATTCGATTAGACGTGCAATAGATGAAATTAACAGCGAATGTTGTTTGGCGAATTTTTTTAGTTCGGGCAGTCGCGACATCGTGCCGTCGTCGTTTTGAATTTCACAGATGATGCCGGCTGGTTCGCAACCCGCGAGGCGAGCGAGGTCGACCGATGCCTCGGTGTGGCCGGCGCGCTTGAGCACGCCGCCATCGCGGGCTCGCAACGGAAAAATGTGCCCTGGGCGGGCGAATGCGCTGTGAGAAATTTTGGGATCAGCCAGCGCGCGTAATGTGGCCGCGCGATCTGACGCAGAGATGCCCGTTGTCGTGCCCTCTAATAAGTCGACCGAAATCGTGAAAGCAGTGCGGTGGCTTTCGGTGTTGTTGTCGACCATCAGCGGCAGACGCAGATCGTCGCAGCGTTCACCCGTCAGTG
>JAQCDY010000041.1 GCA_027729785.1 Actinomycetota bacterium
TGGTTCAGACATTTGAACTCTCACCCTACCAACGCGAGTTCGCTGACTCGTGAGTCAGTTTTGGCTGACCACTCAGACAGTAGACAAACCCAAACGATGTGTGTAGGGTCAAAAATTGTGTTTAACCAAAGTACTGATTCAACAATTCTTGTCGAGCCGTTGTTCACGGGTCGCAAGGGCATTGTCTACGATTGGCAAAAATTATTGATGCCATCAGATGCGGTCTTTGAAGCATCTCTTGAAACTCTTCTAAACGCTGGCAAGGACGATTCCGCCCCGCGATACGCGTGAGCGTGCCAGCGCGCCCGGCTCGGGTGCTGGTTCTTGGTTGTGGGTCTGTTGCCCAGTGCGTGATTCCACTTTTAATTCGTGACCTAAAACTTGCGACAAGTTCTATAACCATCGTCGACTTCGTCGACAACCGCCATCGTGTCGCCGACGCCATAAAAAACGGTGTTAAATACGAAATTGCCCAGGTGACTCGCGAAAATCTTGACAGCTTTTTGTCAGAGCGAGTTGCTTCTGGCGACATCTTGCTCGACCTCGCCTGGAACATTGACTGCCCGACAATCCTTGAGTGGTGTCGCATGCGCGGTGTGCGCTATCTCAATACATCAGTCGAATTATGGGACCCGTACTACGACATGGCGGCGACACCCCCGCTTGACCGCACGCTTTATGTGCGCCATCAAGCGATCCGCAAGATGATCGCGCGATGGGGTTCGAACAAAGGCCCGAGTGCGGTCGTCGAACACGGTGCAAATCCGGGTTTGGTTTCACATTTTGCAAAACAGGCGTTGTTCGAAATCTCAAACAAAATTTTGAGTGATGGTCGCGCAGGCTCGCGACAAAGCGCGATTGAATTGGCGTTGGCCAGCGAGTCGTTCGATCGCTTGGCGATGTTGACCGGCACGCGAGTAATTCACATCAGCGAGCGCGACACGCAAATCACGAACCAGCCAAAACAGGTCAACGAGTTTGTCAACACCTGGTCGGTCGAAGGTTTTTATGAAGAGGGCGTCGCGCCAGCCGAGATGGGTTGGGGCACGCACGAACGGTGGATGCCCGCCAACGCGCAAGTGCACGCCGACGACGGCCCGTGCAATCAAATTTGTTTGGCACAACCCGGCATGGAAACTTGGGTGCGCTCGTGGGTACCGAGCGGCGAAATTCTCGGGATGATTATTCGTCACGGCGAGAGTTATACGATGAGCAATCACTTGACGGTTCGCGACGAGTCGGGCAAGGCGATTTATCGTCCCACTGTGCACTATTCGTATTGCCCGTCGAATGAAGCGATCAACAGCGTGCTTGAGTTGCGCATGCGCAATTGGCAAAAGCAGCCAAAAGAGCGGATCATGAACAACGAAATTATTTCGGGTCGCGATGAACTTGGCGTTTTGCTGCTTGGTCACGACTACACGGGCTGGTGGACTGGCACTCGACTTTCAATCGACGAGGCGCGATCGATCGTCGACGGACAGAGCGCGACGACGCTGCAAGTTGCCGGTTCGGTTATTGCGGCCGTCAAATGGATGATCGCCAGCCCGAACGAAGGTGTTTGCGTGCCCGACGATCTGCCGTGGAAATCTGTGTTGGCCGATGCCCGACCATATATCGGCGAGATTCATAGTGCGCCGACCGATTGGGATCCAATAAAGACACGCAATGATTTGTTCCCTGGCTATGGCAATACGGGCCACATTGACACCACTGACCCGTGGCAATTTCGAAACTTTCTCACCCCGACCCCGAGTTGATTTACGGGTTTTATTTACAGGGCGACTCGTTAAACTGAGACCAATGATCTCACGAAGCGAGCTTCTACTTACGTAACGGCGCAGTCGCATATCACTGCAGCCGCACCCTCTGAGCCAAAAGGCCCAGGGGGTTTTCTTTTTAATAAAACTTAATTAACGAAACGAAAAGAGACAAAAATGTCACCGAAGCCAACTCAGCCCCGCAAGATGCCATTTGAGAAATATTCGCATGCGGTGCCGCTCGTGCTCGCCGACCGCACTTGGCCGAACCGCATCATCGACAAGGCCCCGTTGTGGTGTTCGGTTGATTTGCGTGACGGCAACCAAGCGTTGATCGACCCAATGGACCCTGAGCGCAAGTTGCGCATGTTCAAGACGCTCGTCAAAATGGGATTCAAAGAGATCGAAGTTGGGTTTCCATCCGCAAGTCAGCCAGATTACGACTTCGTGCGTTTGTTGATCGAACAAGATTTGATTCCTGAAGATGTGACGATTCAGGTTCTTGTGCAATGCCGCCGCGAGTTGCTCGAGCGAACATACGACTGCCTTGTTGGCGCACCACGGGCGATCGTGCACTTCTACAACTCGGTGAACCCGTTGCAGCGTCGTGTCGTTTTCGGTCTCGACAAGCCCGGCGTCGTCGAGATCGCCAGGAGCGCGGCCAAAATTTGCCGCGAACTTGAGAGCAAACTTGCTGGCACGGCCGTGCGTTACGAATATTCACCTGAGAGTTTCACTTTGGCTGAGCCTGACTTTGCGGTTGAGATTTGTGAAGCGGTGATGCAAGTTATCGAGCCAACTGTCGATCGCAAGATTATTTTGAACTTGCCGGCAACCGTCGAGTGCTACTCACCTAATGTCTATGGCGATGTCATCGAGTGGTTCGGTCGCACCGTGCCACGACGCGACAAACTCGTGTTGTCGCTGCACCCGCACAACGACCGAGGTTGTGCCGTTGCCGCTGCCGAGTTTGGCGTGATGGCTGGCGCCGATCGTGTCGAAGGCACGCTGTTTGGCAACGGCGAACGCACCGGCAACGTCGACATCATCACTTTGGCGATGAATTTGTTCATGAACGGTGTCGATCCACGATTAGATATCAACGACATCGATGCGTTGCGTCGCGATGCCGAATATTGCAACCGTTTGGCGGTGCCCGAGCGTCAGCCGTATGCAGGTGATTTGGTTTACACCGCGTTTTCGGGCAGTCATCAAGACGCAATCAAGAAAGGTCTCGATGCGTTGCCGAAAGATTACGACAAGTGGGCCGTGCCGTATTTGCCGATCGACCCGAAACATGTCGGTCGCACATATGAAGCCGTGATCCGTGTCAACAGTCAGTCGGGCAAGGGCGGCGTCGCCTATGTGATGCAGACCGAGCACGGTTTTGCATTACCGCGTCGCTTGCAAGTCGAGTTCTCGAAAGCGATTCAACACATCACCGAAGATTCGGGCACCGAGATTGCACCCGATGTGATGTGGGCGGCATTCGAGCAGGAATATTTGTTGACCGAGTCGAGATTCAAACTTGAAAGCCACGAGATGCGCAGCGACTCAAAAGGCTCGACAACAATTAGCGCGCAGATGTTGGTCGATGGTGCGCCACGCACGCTTACCGGTGTCGGCAACGGACCAATTGACGCTTTCGTGCATGCGTTGCGTGGCGAATTCAAGGTCGTGTTTGACGTCAAAGATTATGTCGAACACGCTTTGAGCCAAGGTTCAGAGGCCATGGCGGTTGCATATATCGAGGGTGCCGATAGTGAGGGCAACGTGCGTTGGGGTGTGGGCACTGATCCAAGCACGATCACCGCTTCGTTGCGCGCCGTGCTGTGCGCTTTTGAACGCCAAGGCTCTTCGGGCTAATCGGCGCCGCCAAGCCAATTATCCATTTCAACTAGTCTCACTTTGATGAAAGTCAGCGTGAATTTTGATAACTGCGCGTCGACTGGTGCGTGCACGCAGATATGTCCCGAAGTTTTTGAGCTTCGCAAAGATGGCTTTCTGTATGTTCTCAACGACAACCCTGGCCCCGAGTTGCACGAATCGGTGACCGCCGCCGAGGAAATCTGCCCAACGGGCGCAATAACAATTGAGCGGTAATAAACACGTGAGCTTTTACCGGCGACTTGACACGGCTTGGGCCAACAGTGATTCGATGCTTTGTGTCGGACTCGACCCGGATATTGCACGTTTACCGACTGCGATGCGCGGTTCGGTGGATGCAATCGAGAAGTTTTGCAAATCAATCATTGATGCAACCGGCGATCTAGTTTGCGCGTTTAAACCGCAGATTGCTTATTTCGCAGCCGTTGGTGCCGAAAAGCAACTTGAAAACATCTGCGACTACATTCGAGCGCAGTTTCCAAATGTTGTTCTGATTCTGGATGCCAAGCGTGGCGACATCGGCGACACTGCCTCGCTTTATGCACGCGAAGCATTTGCCCGATATGGCGCCGATGCCGTAACCGTGAACCCATATCTCGGCACCGACAGCCTCGAGCCTTTTTTAACGACGCCTGGCAAAGGCACGATTATCTTGTGCCGAACGTCGAACGCTGGCTCGAGTGAGTTTCAATCACTCGAAGTTAATGGCGAACCCGTTTACATGCGAGTTGCGCGGACTGCCGCTTCAAAGTGGCGTGCGATCGGTGAGTGCGCGCTGGTTGTTGGCGCGACTTATCCTGACGAACTTGCGCGCGTGCGGGCGATCGTTGGCGACATGCCGATACTCGTGCCTGGCGTCGGGGCCCAAGGCGGCGATATCGATGCCGTAGTGCGTGCTGGTGCTTACAAAACCTCTGACGGCGCACGACGTGGCTTGATCATCAATTCTTCACGGGCGATTCTTTACGCCAGTGACGGCGCTGACTTTGACGTTGCGGCGCGAAATGTCGCAGTCGCAACACGTGACGCGATTAACCAAGGAATAAAAAACAATCAGAACTAGCCGACCTGGCTATTCACAGCCCGTGTTCGACGCACGGCGCTGGCGGCAAAAATACCGATCGCGCTAGAAATCGCGCCCGCGAGCAACGCATACGAAAAACTTTGCACCATGCCCGAATTAATCGTCGCCTCGTGCACCCCGACCATTACAGCGGCACCCAACACAGCCCCCATTTGATTGACCAACTGCTGAACCGCACTCGCCACCCCAAGATCGGCAACTTCGACCGAGTTTGCGAGCAACGCAGTCAGCGCCGGCGAAGCGATGCCAAGACCGACACCTGAGAGCGATAAACCAAATGCAATAAATAAGTCCGACGATCCAACGTCAATTTGCGACAGTGCAAGCATCGAACCCAACACCGCAATCGCACCGATGACTCCTGCGTTGCGTTCACCAATCCGCATTGCGATTCGCCCCGACAAAGGTGCGACGAGAGAAAATACAAGAGGGCGAGCGATGATCAACCAGCCGATGTGCGCCGTTGAAAAACCTAAACCGATTTCGAGCAACTGCGGCACGATCATGAAGCCGCCCATGTAGGCAAAATTTGTCAGCGCCTGACTCGCGATCGGGAAAGCGACATTGCGCGTGCGAAACCATTGCAACGGCAACATCGGCTCACTCACCCGCTGCTCGACGCGCACGAACAAAATCAATGCGACAACTCCGGCTACGGCAACACCGACAGTTCGTCCAGACAAGAAACCCCACGCCGGCCCACGATTAATCGCCAGCAAAATCATCACCGAGCCGGCACCAAGAAGCAGAGCACCTTGCACATCAAATTTCACATTCTTGCGACGGTCGGTATCACCGAGCAACCACCATGCCGCCACACAGCCGACAAGGCACAAAGGTGCCTGGATCAAGAAAATCGTCCGCCACCCGAACAACGCAACAAGCGGTACACCGGCGACGACACCAATCACTGGTGCGCCCGCGGTGACGAAACTCCAATAACCGAGTGGCCGCACTCTTTCGCTGGGATCAAACATCCGGTTGATGTACGCCATCGCGGCCGGCCCCAAGGCCGAGCCACCAGCGGCAGACAGTGTGCGAAAAATAATCATCGATGGTGCATTCCATGCGACTGCCGTGCAAAGTGCAAACAAACCTGCGACGAATAATCCCCAAACGAAAACTCGTTTGTGTCCCCACAAATCACCGACCTTGCCGAACGCGGGGCCGACCACACCGAATGCCAACATTGGCGCAGTGATTGCCCAACTGATGATGCTGGTCGAACTGTTCAAGTCGTCGGCGACAGTTTTTAGTGAAACCACGAGAAGTGTGATCATAAAACTCACGGTGAACACGCAACTCAACAACACGATCAGCGTGGCCTTGCGCCGCGAAACACCGACACGCTGCACAAGTTTGCGGCGCAACAATAACGACCACGGAATTACCGAAACTTCATCGACGCCACCACTATCAAGAACATTTAAATCTGAAGCGCTGTCTATTTTCTCCGAACTCACGGAAAGACCATGTCGATTGCCGAACCACGCAGCACCTTGTCACCGTTGTTGACAGCCACGCCTTTAACCGACGCACTCTTCATCCGATAAGACTTTCGCCCCGAAACCTGGCCGACGACAAAACCAGCCTCTAAAAGTCGCTTCTCAGCCTCGACAAAATTAATCCCGACAATGTTTGGTAGCTCAACCAAATCCGGGCCGAGTGAGATCGAGTAAACAACCGTGCTGCCCCTTGGTACCGGTTGCCCTGGCGGCGGCGATTGAGCGCTGATTAATCCGACTGCAACTTCGTTGCTGAAACTGTCGTCACTGACCCCAAGCACGAGACCCAACTCGGCCACAACTGCAGTTGCTTCGGCAAGATTCATGCCGACTATCAGCGGCACCGGGCGCAATGCTGGACCATTTGAAACAACAATGTTGATCACGGTGCCTTGCAAAACTTCATCACCAGCAACTAGTGAGGGCTGCTTGGCAACCGACCACGCAATCACGTTACCGATCGGCACGCTGTCGCTGGCTTGATCTACGGCAGCGACAGTGAGACCTTGATCCATGATCAACTTTGTCGCCACCTCGCGTGACTTGCCTGCAACATCAACCAAAACCCCAAGGGGTGCGCCTTCAGAAACAAATAGCACCAGAGCGTCTCCTTGTTTCAATGACGCGCCCGCTGCCGGCTCTGTGCGAATTATGAAGCCGAATTCAACATCGTTTGTTCGCTCAGCTCGAATAATTAACTCCCAATCATAAGTGGCGATTGAATTGCGTGCCTCCGCCTCGGCGACACCCGTCAAGTTCGGCACGCTAAAACTGCTCGTCGTTAGTGACTGGAATGCAATCACTGCGGTGATCAACACCGCGCCGGCACCTGCAAGCACAAAGATCCGTTTGAATCTTCGTCGCGTGCGCGGCGATTCAACGACGATCTGTTTTTCAGGTTCTACTGCTGTGAGTTGTGCATCAACTTGCACTTCAGTTTTTTGTCCACTCGGCGTAACCGGCTGAGGTCGCGTAATGACATCCTCAAACTTTTTTGACACGACAGTGTCAATCGGCAATGGCCGCGCCATCTTGTCGGCGATCTGTGCGAGGGCCTGACCAAGTTCAAGTGCAGAAATGCGCTCATCGGCAAGTGGTCGACCAGCACGCTCAATAGGCGCAGCGATTGGCCCCATATCGGCACTGACCGGTAGGAGTTTTTCAACACGATTTGCCAAAGTAATCGCCACTGACTCACCTACGAACGGCACATCTCCCGATAGCGACTCAAGCAGAGTGAGCGCAAGTGAGTAAACATCCGTCGCAGAATTGGGCACCGATCCCAAACCAATTTCAGGTGCGGCATATTTGGCCTGCTCGATACTCATTTGCTCGGCACTCGCCCAGCGCTTGGTGCCAAGGCCCGTGAGCCGAACGCGTGCATCGTCGCCAAAAATTAGATTTGCAGGTCGCACGTCACCGTGAGTCAAACCGTTTTGATGAGCATGATGAAGCGCACGACACACGTCAATACCCACGACGAGCGCCTGCGATGGAGATAATCGGCGCCCTCTGTCCAGAAATTCGCGCAGGGTTCCTTGTCCAAAAAATTGTGTGACACTAAAAGCATGACGGACACCGTCAATCATCGTGTCGCCCCAGTCGTCGATGCAAACGAGGGTCGGGTGATTCATCGCATACAACTGCTGCATCGTCGCTTTGAATGAATCAAGTGCGCTTCGCTCGTCGCCGAGACCTGCATCCAAGTCGACTAACGAGGCGGTTGGCGTGACTCGAATCGAAACCTTTTTGGAGTGCCGCAGGTCTTGTGCTTCATAGACCCTTGTCACCGCGGCATGATCGCTCAACAGAGATTCGATGCGATACCGCCCAACAAGAACCTCGCCAATCAGGGCTTCTGGATCGATCATTACGCCTATAAAACTACTAGTCATATAGCCGAAGCAATGTTTTCTGAGGGATTTCAGGCGAGAATATAGGTGTGACAGCTAACTTTGAAAATTCTGCAAAGTCAAATCAACCACGACGAAAATTTGACAAACAACAAATGATTACAAGCGTTGGCATCGCACTTGGTCTGGTGATGATTATTTTTGGTTTTCGTGCGTCACAAACTGGTCGTGACGAATCGGGACTACCAGATGCTGTCGAACGCATGTCGCCCGCAGATGGGGATCGAGTTTTACGTCAGTCACAAATCATCGTCGACTTTTTCGAGGGTTATGAAGCAGTTTTATTTATCGATGGTATAGAACTACCAACCACGCGGCTAGACGAACTTACATCTGGCGGCCAACAAGCCGCACCCGGCGCACAAGTCGAGTTACCACCTACCGCGGTTTTTGACCCAGGCAACTTCATCATCAGTTTTCAACCACAAGTTGGTGCCGTGATCGAAGAGCTCACTCAGGGCGAACACCAAGGCAAAGTTTTGTATTGGCAAATAACCGAAGGTCGCGAGAAGTCGCGCGTCTACACCTGGAAGTTCGTAACTGACTAACCCGGTAATTCGCCAGTCTCAAGAAGTTTCAAAAAACCTGCCACCTCAATAATCGGAATGCCCAGTTCTTGGGCTTTCGACAGTTTGCTCGCACCAACCACCAACGCAAAAGTCTTCGCGCTCACGCTGCCAGGGCTTTTGCCGCCGCGACCAGTGATCGCTTCTTGCGCACCTTCACGACTGAAACCCTCAACTGTGCCCGTCACGACTATCGCTTTACCGACAAGATTTTGTGGCGCAGTGCTGATCGCAACATTGCCGAACTCGACTCCGGCTGCGCGAAACTTTTTTATTATCGCCATGTGTGCTTTATCGGTAAACCACTCGATAATTTTTTTGGCTATAACCTCGCCAACGCCATCAATCTCGCTCAGTTGTTCTGGCGTCGCCGCAATAATCGCATCAAGCGAACCAAATTGTCGCGCCAACGACTCTGCTGCCGCAGGGCCAAGATTTTTTATGCCGAGGCCAACCAGCAACTTCGCCAGTGGTCGCGATTTTGAACCATTGATCGCTGTCAACAAGTTTTTTGCGCTCAACTCGGCAAAGCCATCGAGTTGCAGCAACTTTTCGAGAGTCAACGAATATAGATCTCCGATATCTGCGACGAAGTTTTTGTCAGAGAGTGCGAACACAGTTTTTTCACCGAGACCTTCAATATCCATTGCGCCGCGTGATGCAAAGTGAATGATCCGCTGGTCACGCTGAAAAGGGCACTCGGGCTCGACGCACCGCGTGTCCGACTCACCTTCGACCTGCACCAGTTTTGATTTCAAATCACAGACACATGTCGTCGGAAACTTCCATGCCTTTAAATTTTTCGGTCGCAATGCCAAAACTGGTCCGACAACTTCAGGAATCACATCGCCCGCTTTGCGCACGACAACCGTGTCGCCTGGTCGCACATCTTTCAATTGCACCTGTTCGCGATTGTGCAATGTCGCCATAGAAACTGTGCTACCCGACAACATGACAGGCTCAAGTACTGCAAACGGTGTGGCGCGTCCCGTGCGACCAATCGACACCGAAATATCTTTGAGCAACGTATTGCGCTCTTCTGGCGCAAATTTCACGGCAATCGCCCAGCGCGGAGCGCGTGATGTGAAACCCAGTTGCTCACGTTGCGCTAGGTCGTCGAGCTTGACGACCACGCCATCGATTTCATAGTTCAAGCCGTGACGATTGGCCTCCCATTGCTGGCAAAACTCGACGACCTCGGTCAGCGAGCTCAGCGTCTTGACCTCGGGATTGATCGGGAAGCCAAGCGAACGCAAAAATTCAAGTGCTTGTAGGTGTGTCGCAAAATTCGGCACGCCAACAACTTCGCCGAGTTGATACGCCCAAAACGAAAGTTCACGGGTCGCCGTAACCTGCGCATTTTTCTGGCGCAGACTGCCAGCACCAGCATTGCGCGGATTCGCCGGCACACTCTCGGGTTTTTTGCCGTCTCGCACACGCTTTTCATTTTCGCGCAACTTTGCGTCACGAAATTTTTCAAACGCCGCAATCGACATATAAACCTCGCCACGCACCTCGAGCACAGTCGGCAATTTTGTCCCGGACTTTGCACTCAATTTTTTGGGTATAACCCCGATCGTGCGCACGTTGGCCGTGACATCTTCACCGACCTTTCCGTCACCCCGCGTCGCAGCCTGTACGAGTTCGCCATTTTCGTAGCGAATGCTCAATGCAAGCCCGTCGATCTTGAGTTCACACGCAAATTGCATCGCAACATTGTTGAGACCCTTGGCCGCGCGCTCGCCCCAGGCTTGCAACTCAGAAACATCCATCGCGTTGTCAAGACTCGTCATCGGCACGCGATGCGTGACCGGGTCGAAAGTTGTCGTGCCTGCACCGATGATCTGTGTCGGTGATGCGTCGTCGACAATTTCAGGATATTTTATTTCAAGCTCGACAAGTTTGCGCAAAATCTCGTCAAATGCCGCATCTGAAATCTCTGGGCTATCTTTGCCGTGATACAAATCGTTATGGTGCGCGATAGCCGCACGCAACTCGCTGGCAGTTTGACGAATTTTCTCGGGCACAGACATCACTGAAACTTTACCGAAGTCGTGTGCGAGCCTTCGCCTCACCCTTAGCCTTACTTTGTGCTCAACAAGTCGTTTATTTGGGTCTTGCGGATCTTGGTCGCGATATTGCCGTTTATCGGCGCAGGCGTTGACGAACTTGTTTCTGAACGCTCAACAAGCGTGCAAAACGTGGCAACTGTCCTCGCCTGGGCAGTTTGGGCAACAAGCGTTTTATCGGTTTTTATTCTGCATCCGGCTACTTTGACCGTGTTACGCATGGCAGTGCCTGTGATCACTGCGACGCTTCTCTATATTTCTGTCACTGGTGCGATAGACACATCTCAAATTATTTGTGCGGCGATCAGCGTGGCGATTCTGCTGATTAGTTTCAATGCCGATCTGGGAAATGCGTTCATCCAGGCCAGTGCTTATGGCGACGAAAAAAGATTTCTATTGCGGCCGCCTGTTGCGCTCGTTGCACCAGTTTTGCTGATCGCGATGATGTTGCTAACTGCGACAGTCGCCGCGCCAATTCTGATCGCAGCAGAGAATTTGCCGTTGGGCATAATCTGCAGTGTGGTTTCTGCGGTCGGTTTCTGGTTCTTCGCTCGACGCATTCACCAACTCTCGCGCCGTTGGTTCGTGTTCGTGCCCGCCGGCTTCGTCGTGCACGATGAAACTTTGCTCGGCACGAACTTGATGATCCGCAAGCATGATCTCGTCGAGATTCAACTAGCCAAGCGCGACACGCAAGCCGCCGACCTAACTGCGCTCACTTGGGGCGTGCCACTCGAACTACGTTTCAAACAACCCCAAGATATTTCGCTGACTTCGCTGACAGCCAAACACTTAAAAGCAGTCAGCGCGATTCACGCTTCATCAATCTTGATTGCGCCATCTCGCCCAGGCGCTGTGCTGCGCGCCGCGAAATAAAAAATTAGTTCGTTACCGGATCAACTGCTTCGGCGATGCCGCCACCGAGCACAAAACTATTCGTGATGTCGTAGCAAACAATGCTCTGTCCAGGAGCAATGCGTCGTTGCGCAACATCAAATCGCAACACCAGACTGCCCAAACTATTTGTCATGCCAGCACCGTCAACACGCTCGACGGTCGCCGCAACAGCCGCGCCGTGGGCACTACTTTGCACC
>JAQCDY010000042.1 GCA_027729785.1 Actinomycetota bacterium
TCGAGGATCAGCGGCTCGAGAACTGAGCATTGGTCAAGGAGACCTGGTTATTTTGTCGCGACTAACCGAGACTGAGCAAACGAAGCCGATCCCGACTCCGGTGAAGATCGCACCGAAGAGATAAAGTTTGAATCGTGCGACCAGCCACGACTCTGACGATCGCGCTGTTGCTTGCCGTGATTTTTTTTGCTGGAATTTTGTCAATCGTCGGCAGGTAGTTGCTGTTGCGATCGCGTTGAGTTGCTGGCAACTAAAAATCCGATAAATAAAATGCACAAGCCGACCAGCAGTGTTACGGCAAACGCACGATCTTTGCCGAGCCGGCCAGCAAGTGTGCCACTGGCCGAAAGCACGATCGTGCCGGTGGCGATAAATAAATTGCCGCCGGCGAGCCGCTTGGGCGAAGTCACCGTTCTGAGAATCGCCGAGTCCAGATTTGGTGCCTGAGATTTCAACACGCGCCAGGTCGACCAGAATGCTCCGATCAGGATAACTAAGGCTGGTATCCCAGAGCCGATTGCTGCCATGGCTCGCGGTAGGACGCCAAATAATTCTCGGGCAGCGGGAAATTCACCATCAATGATCTCTCGTTTGGTCGGTGTCGAGATGATCACGCCGATGCTGAAGGCGCTCAAGATAATTAGTGCGTTGCGCAAGCGGTCGGCAATTTTTTTGTTTGCCAATAAATAAACTGTGCCAAGCGCAAGCCATGCCACATTGAGTACCGCACCCGCAAGAAAAAAGATTCGAAACACAAATAACGACCAACCAGTTGCTTCGGCCCACCACAGTGCCCCTGAGCCGATCGCGAACAGAATCATGGCGATCGTCCATGCCAATTCATGGGGTTGGTTTCGCCGATGCCAGCGGTCAAAAGTGCTGAGGGCAAAAGCGCTGGCGACAAGCGCCGCACTGCCAGCCAAAATCGAATTGAACTGGTCAACTTCGGCAATAATTTGGGTTTGCAGCACGCAAGCACGATAACTGGGTGCCAAAAGTCGCGTTCAAAATCGAGCGAAATTCACAACTTTCTTGGTTTAACTTTGTGAAATTCTGCACGAAGCCCTACCCTGAGCCCATGACCCAATCACAAAGACGCAGAATCCCCGATGCTGCGGTTGCCCGTCTACCCGTATATCTGCAAATTCTGAATAATTTGCACGCGACGAATGTTGCTCGGTTCTCAAGTGATGAACTCGCCGCACTGGCTGGAGTTAACGCCGCCAAAGTTCGAAAAGATCTTTCGTATCTTGGAAGTTACGGAACTCGCGGCGTGGGTTATGTAGTCACATATTTGATTCATCAAATCAGGCGTGAACTTGGCTTGCTGCGAGAGTGGAATGTCGTTGTTGTTGGTGCCGGCAATTTAGGTTGTGCGCTCGCAAAATTTGGCGGTTTCGCACCTCGTGGGTTTCCGGTAGTCGGCATTGTTGACAACGACCCAAAAAAGATTGGTCAGTCAACCGGTGCACTGAAAGTTTCGGATGTGCGCAACTTGCAAAAACTTGTCAGAGATTTAGAAGTGACGATCGGTGCGATTACAACTTCAACTTCTGCCGCACAGTCAGCGGCTGATGCGCTAATTGAAGCCGGTATTGCTTCGATCCTGAACTTTGCGCCGATCGTTTTGGCGATCCCGAGCAGTGTTTCGGTGCGCAATGTTGATCTGGGTGTCGAACTACAAATCTTGAGTTATTACGAGCAAATGCGCATTGAGCAGACTGATTCAAAGAATCAGCAAAAGTCGAATGCGGTTCCTGTTTAAACATCCTGACTAATGCACAACGAGCAACGCGCGTAGCCTGAGAGCGTGCGTCAGTTATTCAATTTGCGATTGTGGGCCGCTTTTGGGTTGCTGATAGTCGCCGGAATTTTTGTGGTGTTTTTATCCTGCAACGACTGCTTTGGTCGAAGTGACGACACTGGTTCAATTGCCAAAGATGTTGAAAAAAATATCGAGATGGTCGCGGTAGCAACCACTTTTAGACAAAGTGAAGGTTGGCGAATAGAGAATGGTGTAACTGTCGGTGAAGCATCTGTCTCGCTTGATGATGGGCGGGAAGTATTCATCGTCGCTGATACGCCCGCAGAAAATAATTGCACGGATATTGGCACGGACTCAAGTTGCGTATTTTTAGCCAACATGTTCGGTGACTCGGTGATGTGGTTTGCACTTACTGACACGAACGGTGAAAAACCGACACGCGTACTTGAGTTGCCGAGCCTTGTCGACATGCTCGACTCAGGCAGCCGAGGGGTTTTGGCAAATGGCTGGATTGTGCGTTTGGCAAATGGTGTTAAGAAAACTTGTGGCGAAAGCACCGGTACTCTGCGCGAATTTATCAACGACTACTCCCCGAACAAAAGCGTGACCAAGTTGAATTTGATCAACGACCAAGTCGATGAAGTCGTGTGTTCGGGCTAGCTATTAGCTGTTAAGCGTTAGGAAACAGGCGCACGATGTTGGCTGCTGCTTTGTAGGCGGCTTCGGCTGGGCCGACCTCGTCTGGTCGCAACAAATTGGCCATAATTCGCAATACCCACTCCATCAAAGTTCGGCTGTGAATACCCACTCGCGAAAGTTCGCGCATCAATATTGGTTTGCCAATTATTCGCGCAAAAAGTCGCGCCACTTTGAAGTACTGACCGTATTCGTCTTCAATTAGTTGCTCGTAACGCGTCAACGCCATTGCGTCGCCTGAGATCAACGCATCATGGATAACTTCGGCTGCCATGTGCGCAGTCTCGTAGGCGTAGTCGATGCCCTCGCCATTAAATGGGTTGACGCTGCCGGCAGCGTCGCCAATCACGATGTGGGTTGGTCCAACTTTCGGCCCGACTGATCCGCCCATCGGAATCTTTCCGCTGGTGGCTTTGCATTCAGGCTTTGTCGGATCAATTTCCCATTTGTCGGCGACCATGTGTGCATATGAGTCGAGCAGGTGAGATGTGTTGACATCTTTGAAGTTCTTGAATGTCGACAGCAATCCGACGCCGATATTGATAGTTCCGTCGCCGACTGGAAATATCCATCCGTATCCCGGCATCGAGTTGCCGTTGCGGTCTTTTACGTCCAGCGCCGATTCGATCCACGGTTCTTGGTGTCTTGGACTCTGCCAATATGTGCGAATTGCAGTGCCGTAGGGCCAAGCTCTCTCGCGCGAGGTGCCCATGCTTCGCCCGAAGCGAGAGTTCGCACCATCGGCGATGATCACATAGTCAGCGTGAAGTGCAACGGTCGTATTGTCTTTTTTGTTGGTGATCATTGCGCCGCGAACGCAACCCTTTTCCATGATCGGCGCCGCAGCTTCGTGTTCTTCAAGAAGTTTTGCTCCGGCATTTTGCGCGTTGCGAGCGACCATCATGTCAAGTTCACGGCGACGCACGACATAGCCATAGCGCGGGTAAATCGGATGAGTCGGCCATTGCAGTTCGAGTGCGATGCCATGGGCAGTCGCGCGAAGACCCTCGTAGCGGTGAAACTTTTCAAGTTCTGTGCTCAGCCCCATGTCGTCCAGCTGCTTCACTGCACGCGGTGTAAGACCGTCACCACAAGTTTTTTCACGTGGAAACTTTTTGCGTTCGACAATCGTTACGTCGTGTCCAAGTTTCGCCAACCAAAATCCGGCAGCGGCACCTGCTGGTCCGCCACCGATGACGAGCACTTCTGTGCGAAGTATTTTTTTTACTTCGCTGGAAAGATCAAGGGGGTCGATCTCGGTTTCGATCTATTTTCCCGAGGGGCGGGGGTCTGTGCCGACATTTGCGGGCGGCATCGGCAACGCTGCAAATGTTTCAGCAAGATTGTCGAAGTTCACTGAACCGTTTTCGAGACCCTGAAATATTTCAGACTCAGGTGAGCACCATGTCTCAAACTCGCTCTTCCATTCTTCGCTCTCTTCGTCGGCACCACCGATTTCGTATCGTTCGTGGCATACGACTCCGAGAATTTCTGCGTCGGTCAGACCGCCACCGTATTTTTCACCTTGTTGCGGCATCGGGTTGCCGTTGTATGAGAGCGTCTCGTGCGCCCCACCCTCGCGATTAGGGTCGCCATAAATTTTGATCTCGGCAGAAATAAACGCTTGCGAACCTGTGTAGACGAAGTTCAACATGTCTTCGATCTTTGGAAAAGTTTTCAAGACTTCACCTTGGTGAAGAGCGCGTCCAGCGCCACCGGCGCCGGCAGCACCGTGGCATCCTGCGCACGTTCCGTAAACTCCCGCACCTATTGCGAGCGGACCTTCAACCGTCTTTTCTTGAGGCTTGATTGATAATGCATACAACAGTGCCCAAAAAGGCAAGAGACTCAAAGTGGCCATTGCCCAAAATGGAATCTTCTTTCGCGTGTTGGCGGCAATCACGTAACTTGGATCTGGAGGTGGCGGTGGCGGAGCGCTCGCAACTTGGGCCGCAGGCACAGGTTTGGCTTCAGATGTTTTAGCGGGAACATTTGGCGTCGGTTGACCAGCATCTGCGGCAGGAGTTTTGCCGGCTGCTTTGTCGCGTGCTTCTTGAGCCCGCTTGAGTAGATGCTCGGGTATTCCAGCCACAATTCTCCTTGAATCGATTACTAACTATCTTTCAACAGGTTAGACGCGCCGATGTCAAGATTAAGAAGTTCACGAATGCACAACCAAAAAATAAGACACATCAGCAGGATTAAACCAGCATGAATGTCGTTGAATGTTGAGTGCTATGCAACTTCTGTGACCAACGTGTCATCAACAATTGTCCTGCAAATACTGTCCTTAATGCCAACCCGACTAGGCTAAAAATAGATTTTTACGAGGAAAGGCAAGCCCTCAAGCGATGCTCTCAATAGACATTCTCAGGTGGCCAGGGGTCAATCAAGCCTTCCTGTTTTCGTTTGTCGTCACTACCGCAATGAGTCTCGTGGTCATTCCGATCGGCCAACGTCGAAAGTTTGATCGAAAGGCAACTTGGGGTGAAGGGATGCTCGGTTCGGTGTATGTCTTCCTCGTTTTGTTTCTTGCGTTCGGTGTTGTGCCGCACCAATTCATCGACCACGCCGACAAAGAATTGGGTTGGCGAAAAGACAGACTCGTCTACGGGCCGTTTGACATTTTGAAATCTGACACCGTTGGTGGAAGCTTCCCGATCACCATTAGTTATGAAGCAATTCGTGACATCATTGTTGTAGTCATCCATGCTTTCTATATTGGACTGATGATTTACCTGTTCAGCTGGTGGCAAAAGCGTGGAGTGGTTACAGCCAAAGAAGTTGTTTCGTCTAGTTACGGTCGTCCGTTGACGAAGAAGAGTTGAGCGATGGCAAAAACTGACGCAAACCCGCCGATGATGCCATACACCGACGACTATCAACTCGTCGAGGTTGATGCCGAGTATTTGAACAAGGCAGTTAAGCCCAAGCAGTTCATCCACATCGATCAATCAGAGTGCATCATGTGCGAGGGTTGCGTTGACATTTGCCCGTGGAAGTGCATATTCATGGTCAACACTGATGCAATTTCGGAGTCAAGCGGCACCGAGATGCCCGGTGAAGACCCTTCAGACAAAGTTGTGTTCATTATTGACGATGATGTTTGCACACGTTGCGCGTTGTGCGTCGATCGTTGTCCGACCGGTGTGATAATTCTCGGCAAAGTTGGGGTTGCGCCAGCCACGGGCGAAACTCATATGAGAACAAACAATCACGGTTATTCGTACGGCATGCGATTTTAGGAACGGAGAAAATTAAATGGTAAAGATGATCGAGCAGAAATCTCGTCCAACAATTAAACAGCGCATCACCAAACTCAATGAGTCGACGCAGTCAAGCCAAGCCTGGAACTCGATTTTCAGGCCAGGTTCGATCTTCCGCAAGGGCTATTCTGACTCGCCGAGAAATCGTTCGTATGTCGTCATGAACTCGGTGCTTTATCACTTGCATCCGGTCAAAGTAAAGCGCCACGCGGTAAAAGTCAGTTACACGCTTTGTCTCGGAGGCTTGAGTTTCTTTTTGTTTATTTTGCTGACGATCACCGGCATTTTCTTGATGTTCTTTTACCGCCCGACATCGGCCAACGCGTGGCAAGATATTCAGTCACTGCATACTTCGGTGACATTCGGTTTGATGGTGCGCAATATGCACCGTTGGGGTGCGCACTTGATGGTGCTCGCGGTATTTTTGCACATGGCGCGAGTCTTTTACCACGGCGCATATAAAGCACCGCGCGAGTTCAACTGGGTAATCGGTGTGATCCTGCTGACATTGACGCTGCTGCTTTCATTCACCGGCTATTTGTTGCCGTGGGATCAACTTGCGTTGTGGGCAGTAGCCGTAGGTACCAACATGATGGGCTATTCACCAGTTATTGGTTCGCAAGTTCGCTTCGTTTTGTTGGGCGGTGTTGAAATTGGTCCAGAAACTTTGCTGCGTTGGTATGTGTTGCATGTTTTGTTGTTCCCGTTCGTGACAGTCATCTTCCTCGCGATCCATTTCTGGCGCGTGCGTAAAGACGGCGGAATTTCAGGACCCCTCTGATGGCCGGCATTCCAGAACATCTCTTAAAGCGGGCTCAAGAAGCGCGCGAAAAAGCAGCCGCCGGTGCGGGCGGAGCTGCAGCTGCCCCAGCGGCTGACAACTCGCGTATCTCGGACGACTTGCTAAATCGAAACAAGGGCGCGGTCGCAGTTGCCGAAAAAGTTGGCAACGTAGTAGTTGCGGCACCAGCGAATGGTGGCGTGCCATTTGGTGCCGGTCCTGGTGGTCACACGCAACGCTTGTTGACCGTCGTCAAATCAGGTTCAATTCAAGACGTTAAAGCGGTGCCAGTTGACAAGGTGCACACTTGGCCACACTTGTTGGGCATTGAGTTTGTTGCCGCGCTTGCCTGCACCGCGTTTACATTTGTTTTTTCGTGGTTTGTGAACGCACCGTTGTTGCAAGCGGCGAACTTCAATCAAACACCTAATCCTTCAAAAGCACCTTGGTACTTTCTCGGATTGCAAGAGCTTCTGACGATGTTCCACCCGATGATTGCTGGAGTGACGATCCCGGGCATGGGTCTGATTGCGCTGATGTTCGCCCCGTACATGGATCGCAACGAGTCAAATCGTCCAGAAGACAGAAAGTTCATGACCAGTTTGTTCACAGTGCACTTAATGTTCTGGGCGGTACTCGTAATTATTGGCTCTTTCTTCAGGGGACCCGGTTTCAACTTTGTATTCCCTTGGCGTGAAGGCATCTTCTTCGAATTGTGATCGGATAAAACTCATATGAACTCGACGACCATCATCACCATTGCGATTGCTGTTCTTGCCGTTCTCGGCTTGGGAGTTGTGCTTACGGCAAGTCGGCGTTCTGACATGAGTGGCGTGGGTGTGTTGTCGCGTGAAACTCGCAAGCGTGATCGCGATGCGAAAAAGTCGTCACGCAACGCGCGTCGTGATGTCGAGGCTGAAGCCTCGGCTGCGCGGAGCACCGCAGTTGCGGTCATACAGCCCGTCGAAATTGAGCCATGGGTTTTACCTGACCGAGAAGCAGTTGATGAATCACGTCGTGCATTTTTGAATCGTGCCACGGTCACTTTGATGAGCGCAAGCCTTGGCGGTTTCGCCGCCGCGCTGATCGCCTTTTTGTGGAAAGGCGCCGACGGTGGCTTCGGCTCAAAAATCAATGCAGGAAAACTTGAGGAAGTTGTCGGCAAGATTCGCGCCAACAAGGGCTTCCTGTATTTGCCTGAGGCTCGATCATGGCTAACCGAATATCCAAAAGAAGCGATTTCCAAAGCTGATGCAATTTATGCCGGGCAAGCAGCAGTGTTCAGCGGGATGACTTCTGGAGTAGTCGCGCTGTACCAGAAGTGCCCACATCTTGGTTGTCGTGTGCCTGAATGCAAAACATCCCAGTGGTTTGAATGTCCGTGTCATGGCTCGCAGTACAACCGTGTCGGTGAAAAAAAGGGTGGACCAGCACCGCGAGGTATGGATCGTTTTGGAGTCTCGGTGAGTAACGGAATGGTTGTCATTGATACGGGCACAGTTTTTGGTGGTCCACCAATTGGAACTAACACAACCGGTCAAGAAGCAGAAGGTCCACACTGTGTCGGCGGAACGGGCGGACACTAAGTGAATTTCGCAGTAATGCTTGCCGATACAACAACCACAATCGCCTGGGTGATTTTGCTTGTTTCAGTTCTGGGTTGGGTTATCTACGGCTTGGGCAATATTCGCTCATCGAAGCGCGAGATTGGTGCAGAGATCAAACTTGCCGCGAATCGCAAGCCTTATTATGACGACGAGCGACTTGAGGGCGAAAAAATTCAGCGTACGCAATTGATCGGTCTGGTGTGTCTTGCCGTTACAACGATTGCGCTACCGCTTTATTGGATTCTTGAACCCGGTCGAATGGTCGGTGCTGAAAAAGAATTTCAACACCAATTTGAAACTTGGGGCACCGGGTTGTTCTCCACGACGGCCGATGGCGGCTATAACTGCGCTGGTTGCCACGGGGGAATGAAGGGCGGCGGCGGCGTTGCGTCGTACGCGATTTCGGATCCAAAGACTGGCCAAGTAAAACAAGTCAATTGGAAGGCGCCGGCAATCAACACTGTTTTTTATCGTTACAGCGAAGAAGAAGTTCGATTCATCCTTGAATACGGTCGACCTTTCTCGCCGATGTCGGCATGGGGTTTGGTTGGTGGTGGCCCGATGAACGAACAGCAAATTCAAACGGTCATTGAATATGTCAAGAGCATTGAAATTCCGCGTGACGAAAGCGGCAAATTGCCCGACGAAAAACAGCAAGAGATCCAATCCGAGGCCGAGCGACTTGTCAAGGCGGGAACTTACGCATCTCTCGGAGAAGCGTTGTTCAACTTGGATTTGGGCAGCGGAAATTATTCATGTGCGCGCTGTCATACCAAGGGTTGGTCGTATGGTGAGCCAGAAATTACGGGCGGTGGCGCTTTCGGTCCGAACTTAACTGGTGGATCAGCAGTCAGACAGTTTCCGCAGCGTGACGAAATGATCGAGTTCATCAAGGGCGGTAGCGAACTCGGCAAGAGATACGGGCAGCAAGGTCAAGGTTCGGGTCGAATGCCGGCCTTTGGTTTGGTATTGACTGACGAGCAAATTGGCGCTGTTATTGATTATGTAAGAGGTCTCTAAAAGTGTCCACGATGCTCGCCATAAATTTCGAACCGCAACTTCGCGGCATCATTGTTGTTGCAATTGCGGTCGCGGTATTAATCGGTGGCACCTATTTGGTGGTTGGCACAAACTTGGGCGCGCGACTTGGATTCATCGTTGTTTTGGCTGGGTTTTTTGGTTGGATGGCGATCATGGGAAGTATTTGGTGGATATATGGCATTGGCTTGACGGGCCGCGCTCCAAGTTGGCAGCCTGGCGAGCCGACGACCATCGTCAGAAGTCCAGACTTGTTAGATGACGCAGAGATTATTTTGATGCCGATGCAACCATCAGGCGATGCAGTTGCCGATGCGGCCGCGGCATCTGCGGCTCTGCAGAGCGATGGATGGTTGTTGTTGGAAGAGTCAGATCCACGTCGTGGTCAAGCAGTTGCGTCTGCCGATGAAATCATTCAAAATCAAGCAGAAGAGTTTGCGCTTGGCGAGTATGTCTCGGTTGCCGTTTACGACAAAGGTGGTGAACGATGGCCGAAGATCAGCGAGTCGCTCGACTTCTTGGCCTTCTTTCATGATCCGCATTATTCAGTAGTCGAAGTTGCAACGGTCGTGCCACAGCGCTCTGAGCCAGGTCGTGCACCCAGTCGTCCAGAAATCAATGAAACTCAGCCTCGTCGATACGTATATATGTTGCGCGATCTTGGCTCGAAGCGTCTGCCATCAGTCTTTATCACAATTGGTTCAATGATCATTTTCTTGTTGCTTTGCCGATTGCTGCACACTCGTGATCTGCGCTTGCGTGAGAATCTAAGTGTTGATGTTGGTTCGCGTTCGCCAGCGAAGAGCTAACCACAGTGGGTCAGTATCTTCCGATTGTTGTTCTCACAGTTTTGGCAGTCTTGTTCGGAGTTGGTTCATTAGTCGCGTCTAAATTGTTGGCACCTCGACGGCCGAGTGAAGCAAAGCAAGCCCCATACGAATGCGGGATCGTGCCCAGCCTCGAAGCACCAGAACGGTTTCCAGTGAGTTTTTATGTTGTGGCGATGTTGTTCATCATGTTCGACATCGAAATAATTTTTGCTTATCCATACGCTGTGGCGAGCCAGTCGCTCGGGTCTTACGGTTTCTGGGAGTTAGTCGCGTTTAGTGCCGTTTTTTTCGTGGCGTTTGTTTATGTGGTCGCGCGTGGCGCTCTCGATTGGGGTCCTGTGAAAAAAGCACGCAAGTTGGTTGAAGTTGATGGAGATATTCTTTCAGCGTCACGCTCGACATCTACGACGATTCGTCGGGTGGGGCTCGATGGACGCGAGCAAGAGAAAGTTTCTGTTTGATGGGCCTGGTTCAAAATGTTGCCGATGATGGTCTGGGTGGTCTTGAACATAATTTCTTGACGGGCCGCGTTGAAGATCTTGTGAAGTGGTCGCGATCGCGGTCGAGTTGGGGTGCGACTTTTGGCCTTGCGTGTTGTGCCATCGAAATGATGACGGCGGGAACTGCCCACTATGACTTGGCTCGATTTGGAATGGAAGTTTTTCGTGCCTCACCGCGCCAAGCCGACATCATGATCGTTGCCGGTCGAGTCAGCCAGAAGATGGCGCCGGTGTTGCGTCAGGTCTATGACCAGATGATGGAACCGAAGTGGGTCATTTCAATGGGCGTTTGCGCCAGCAGTGGTGGAATGTTCAACAACTACGCGATTGTTCAAGGCGTCGATCAAATTGTCCCGGTTGATGTTTATGCACCAGGTTGCCCACCTACGCCCGAAACTTTGATTCACGCGATTGAAACTTTGCACCAGTTGATCGAAGACGGTGAGATTATGCGCCGTCGCGACACAACTGGTGCTGGAGCACAAGTCCATATCCAAGAAGTTCCGGCGGGCACGACTACGCCCGTAATTATTGGACAGCGTTGAGTCGTGGCACAAGTTTCGGGTCGTGTTGCTGACGATGTTCGTTTCGTCGCCAAGACCGACTATTTAAAAACACTTTCGCACTTGCGCACCGAAGGTTTTGAGATGTGTGTCGACCTCACCGCTGTTGACTATTTGACTCACCCAGGTCGCACGATTGCACCAGAAGTCGCCGACCAAATTTCACTCGAGCGTTTTGAAGTTGTAGTCAATCTGCTTTCGCTTTCGCAGCGTCGTCGGGTGCGTTTGCGAGTGCAAATTTCTGAGTCAGATGCAATTATTGATTCGGCCTTCGATCTTTATCCCGGCACCGAGGCGATGGAGCGTGAAGTTTTCGACATGTTCGGCATCAAGTTCAGTGGTCACCCAGATTTGACGCGCATCTTGATGCCAGAAGATTGGCAGGGTCATCCGCTGCGCAAAGATTACGCCTCCGGAAATATTCCGGTTCAGTTCAAGGGTGCCGCATCATGACCACAACCGAGAACCCGACAAACTCTGGATCTGCAGAAGTGGCGGCTGCTGGCACAAGCGAAGGTCGACAAGAACTTCAACTGCGCAAAGATATTTCAACCAAAGAAATCTTGCGCGGCTCGGGTGCCGTTTTGCGGATGAGTGAATCTGAAGTAGCGGCGCTGGCAGGCACCCAGAGCGAAGACCAGACGATGATCATCAACATGGGCCCACAACACCCA
>JAQCDY010000043.1 GCA_027729785.1 Actinomycetota bacterium
ACCACACCAACAAGCGCAGCAATTGCGCGATCAATCTCGTGCTCGGTCGTCGTGTGACCAAGGCTCATGCGCAACGCACCCATCGAATATTTCTTGTCGACACCCATTGCCGACAGAACATGCGACGGTTCCATCGCCCCGCTTGCACACGCACTCGCCGCCGAGGCGCAAATCATTGCCTCATCGAGCAGATAAAGCACCGACTCGCTCTCGCAACCGCCAATGCACATGTGCGCGATACCGGCAATGCGCTCATCGCGCGGCACAGTTTCAAGAACATCTTCAATCTCGCTCATCACGCCGTCAACCAACGCATCACGCAACTTCGTTACGCGTGCAACTTCGGCTTCGCGCGCCGAGTCAGTCGCGCGCAACGCCGCTGCCGTGGCCATGATGCCAGCGACATTGTGGGTGCCACTGCGTCGATCGCGTTCTTGCCCACCACCCACAATCAGCGGATCAATTTCTAAGCCGAGCCGCTGCATCGTGATGCCCATACCTTTTGGCCCGCCGAACTTATGCGCCGAAATCGAAAGTACGTCCACAAGTTTTGAAATCTCGCGCAAGTCTTGCCAACAGGCCGCTTGCACCGCATCGGTGTGCAGCACGGCGTCTGGTGCGTTTGCGCGCACGATCTTGGCAACTTGTCGCAATGGCGAAATGCTGCCGACCTCGTTGTTCACTGCCATCACCGACACGACGCTTACATGGTCGTGCGCATTATTGCTTGCCTGCGCTTCTTGCAAGACGCGCTCAAGTTCGGCAACATCGATCACACCGGTTGCATCAACGCCGACTACTTGCCCCTTTAGATTTTCAACACAATGCAAAACCGCGTGATGCTCGACCACTGAACAAACTGCGATACCCGACTTGCGCCGCACCGCACCAAAAATTGCCGCGTTGTCGCCCTCGGTGCCGCCACTTGTGAACACAACTTCGCCAACCTTGCAACCCAATGCCTCGGCGACATCATCGCGCGCCTCGTCAATCGCCTTACGTGCGATCCGCGAAAACCGATGCGACCCTGAAGGGTTGGCATAAATACCGCTCATGTACGGCGTCATCGCCTCGATCGCCTCTTGACGCATCGGCGTGCTCGCAGCGTGATCTAAATAGACAAAATCAGCAATTGTCTCTTCGCTGAAAGCATTATTTTTACGAGTCGCCACAGAACTACAGGCTAACTACACTTCCAAGGCGATGAGCAATATCAAAGTTTCGATTGAAATCGAGGCAACTCCCGAAAAGGTTTGGCAAATTGTCGAGCCTATTGAAAGGCATGTTGATTGGATGCATGATGCCGTCGCAATTCGCTTCACCTCTGATCAAAAGCGCGGGGTCGGCACGGCATTTCTATGCGACACCAAAGTCGGCCCGATTCGCCTCACCGACAAAATGGAAATCACGCAATGGGTGCCAGGCCAAGCAATGGGCGTAAAACACATCGGCATCGTCACGGGAAGCGGCGTGTTCACCCTCGAACCATTGAATAATGGCGCACGCACACTTTTTAAATGGGAGGAAGAACTCGTCTTCCCCTGGTTTCTTGGCGGGCCACTTGGCGCATTTATCGGCGGCAAAATAGTTTTACGCCAAATCTGGAAGCGCAACTTGCGCGGCCTCGCAGCACTCTGCAAAAATTAACTAAATCGCACGCAAAAACGCAGTCGCACCTGCCGCCAACACCACCACGACAATCAATGGTGCACGACGCCACGCGGCAATAACAGCAACAGCGAAACCCCCAACCCGTGCATCAACCATCAAGCTCTGACCCACTGAAAAAGTATCTTTTAGAACAAGAGCCGACAACAGCGCCGCGGGTATCAATCCAAGACAGCGATCGAAAACTTTTGGCAACTGCCGCGAACCCAATACGACGAGCCCAAACATTTTCAACAAATATGCGCTAATTGCGAGCACGATAATCATCAGCCACAAATTCGTTGGCGCTTCATTGATCATTGCGAACCCCAACCAACACGGCCAGCGCCGCAATCAAAATCGGCACCCCAATCGGCAAAAACGAGATCGAGACTAAACACAGCACGCCACCGAGCGCCGAGGCTTGACGACCCAATTTCGATCGCAAATGCGGCACGAGCATCACAATGAACGCCGCTGGAAACGCAATGTCTAATCCAAATTTTTGTGGATCAATCGCAGTGCCAGCCAAAGCCCCGATCAGCGTGCCAAGATTCCAAAAGGTGAACAAGCCGATTCCGGTCGTCCAAAACGCAACCTTGCGAAATCTCGGCGATGACTGGGCAAGCGCAAGAGCCGTAGTTTCGTCGATCACAAAATGTGCGGCAAACAATCGACGTGGCAAATTGCCGGCCATCGACTTTGCCGACGACGAGAGCGCCAAACCATAAACCAGGTTGCGAGCAGCCAGCAACACGGCGCCACCATAAGCCGCGAGCATCGAACCGCCGGCGCCGACGACGCTCATCGCCGAAAATTGTGAGGCACCAGTGAACACAAACAGCGACAACGCACATGTTTGCCACACACTTGCACCAGCGCTAACTGAAGCCACACCAAACGACAACGCAAAAATACCGACGGCACCGCCGAGAGTCAAACTTGAAACTACAACTCGACGCAACTCTGTCACTACAAAATGCCAGCCAACATTTCGTCAGCACAACTCCATGGGTCACGCGACCGCGCCAACATCTCGTTTTGAATTTCTTCCCACCGTGCGCCCGTGCAAATCTCGCGAGCACGATGTTCGAGACGGCGCTCAATAATCGCCCGCAATTCATTGCGCAACCGCTGCTCGCGTCGCTTTGCCAGCGAGCCATCACTAGTTGAATGCTCACGATGAGCCGTGATCGCCTGCCACAACTCGACAGCGCCCTCACCCGTCGTGCCTATCGTGCGCACGATCATCGGCCGCCACCCGACCGAGGCAATATCTGAAAGTTCAAGCATCTGCTCGAGATCGTGCTGGGTTTGATCTACGCCTGGTCGGTCAGCCTTGTTGATCACAAACACATCGGCGATTTCAAGCAACCCTGCTTTGTTGGCTTGCACCGAGTCGCCCCAACCCGGATTGACGACCACAACGACAGTGTCGGCATTGCGCGCAATCTCAACTTCAACCTGACCCACACCAACCGTCTCAACCAGAGTGCACGGCGAACCAACTGCATCAAGCAACCGAACCGCTTCGCTCGTGGCCAAACTCAATCCACCCAGGTGACCGCGCGTAGCCATGCTGCGAATGAATACACCCGCATCAGTGGCGTGACTTTGCATCCGAATTCGATCACCCAAAATTGCGCCACCCGTAAACGGCGACGACGGGTCAATCGCCAACACCGAAACTTCTTGCGACTTCGAACGCAATTGACTGATCAAAGTTGAAGTCAACGTGCTCTTGCCCGCACCCGGCGCGCCGGTGATGCCAACAATATAACCGTCACCAACTTTTGGATAAACCAACCGCCCAATATTTCGAGCGTCGTCACCGCCGCGCTCGATCAGCGAAAGCAATCGTGCGAGGGCCGCGCGATCACCGGCGCAAGCATCCTTGAATAATTCTGCAGTGTCGGTTGAACGCGAGTTCATTTATACCGCGACAACCTCAGTGATGCCGTCAATGCGATCGCGCATGATTCGCTCGATGCCCGCTTTCAGAGTTTGATCTGACGCGGGGCATGTGCCGCACGCACCAGTGAGCGTCACGCTGACGATGCCAGTCACTTCATCGACTTCGCGCAAAATAATGTCGCCACCATCAGCCTGCAAAGCCGGGCGAATCACCTCGATTGTTTCTTCAACTTGTGTACGAATTGACACTTACTCATCCTGCCTAGTTTTGATTCCTGAACCCTCTACGATACGAGGGTGCTTGCTCACCAAGGTGGTTGGGATGAAATTCTCTTGGTTGTTGGACCAATTCTCGTGATAATCGGGGTGTTGTGGCGGGCAACACGACACGCAAAACGCGATTCAAACCCGAGTCACGTCAGCGCCAAGACCACTGAGTCGTCCGACTAAATCGTCATAGCCACGGTCGATGTGGTGAATTTCGCTGATCACGGTTTCACCGTGCGCCGCCAAACCTGCAACAACCAGCGCAGCCCCAGCGCGAATGTCGGGTGCGGTCACCGCGGCCCCGATCAGATGATCGACACCTTTGATAACGGCATGATGTCCGTCAATTCGAATGTCGGCGCCAAGTTTGCACAATTCCTCGATGTATCTGAACCGACCAGGAAATAAATTTTCAGTGACGATGCCAACACCGTTTGAAACAGAGTTCATCGCCACAAGCAAAGGTTTGTAGTCGGTCGCAATACCCGGGTAAGGCAACGTCGCAAAATCGGTTGCCGAAAGTCGCTCAGGTGCCATCACGCGCAAACCATCCCGCTGCGGATAGATCGATACGCCCATCTGCGTATATTTATTGATCACCATCTCCATATGTTCGGGGCGAGCACCACGCACCTGCACATCGCCTCCAGCAATCGCCACGGCTGCAATGTAGGTCGCCGCCTGCACGCGATCGTTGATCACTGCGTGGCGCACACCCCGCAACGAACCTTTTTTTGAACCATGGATCATCAAGCGCGAGGTGCCAATGCCCTCAATTTGTGCACCCATCGCCACGAGCATGTTGCACAAGTCGCCGATTTCTGGCTCGCGCGCCGCGTTGTCGATCACCGTCGTGCCCTTGGCATAAATCGCCGCAGTCAAAATGTTTTCTGTGGCACCGACACTGGCAAATGAAAGTTCAATCTCGGCACCGCGCAATTCTTTGGCATACGCGTTGATGTTCAAAAGATTTTGCTCGATCGTTGCACCCATTTTTTGTAGGCCACTGATGTGCAAATCAATCGGCCGCCCACCAAAGTCGTCGCCACCAGGCCAATTGATCAGCGCCTGACCATAATGAGTCAGCAACGGCCCGAGCACGTTGATGCTGGCACGAATCTTGTCCACGTTTTCGAATGGTGCTTCAGTCGAAATATTGCCAGAATTAGTCAACGAAAGTTCATGTGGTCCGAGCCATTTGCTCTTGACTCCAAGCGCCGTCAACAAGTCTGACATCGTGTCAACGTCGGCGATCGCCGGCACATTGGTGAACACATATTCACCTTCGGCCAACAAACTTGCCGCCATCAACTTAAGCACCGAGTTCTTGGCCCCTGGAACCTGAACATTGCCCGAAAGCGGCCCTGAACGGCGCACAATGATACGTGGAGACTGATTATTCATGGCATTTAAGTATGCTCCCGCAGTGAGCCGAAAACCCCGAACACCCGCTTTGACTGCGCGCCAACGCACTATTTTGTGGCTTCTCGCTTTGGCTTGCGTGCCCGCAACTTACGCCAACACATTGTTCACACAAACAGTTGCCTACGCCGCACAAGATTTCGCAATTTCAGAACAAGGACAAGGCATCGGCGCAGCAATCATCCGATGGGGTGTCGTCATTTCACTTCCGCTCGCCGCTCTCGCCGACCGTATCGGCCGCCGACGACTAATTATTTTTTGTGCATTCGGTGCGCCGATCATCACTGCGCTCGGTGGTCTCGCGCCGAGTTTCGCAATTTTGGTGGCGACACAAACACTCGGTCGACCACTCGCATTGGTCCTGACAATTTTGATCGGCATCGTCGCCACCGAAGAAATGTCGCGTGAATCACGCGCATGGGCAATCAGCGTGCTCGCGATTGCCGCGGGCTTCGGTGCAGGTTTTGCACTTGCCGCATTGCCACTCGCCGATCTTGGTGCAGACTCATGGCGATATATCTATGCAATCTCGCTCGCCTGGGTCGTTATTGCGATCATCTTGTTGCGCAAACTTCCCGAAACAACTCGATTCACCGAGCGCAGAGAAACACACCTTGATTTGGCGACCCATATCGACAAAACACGCTTGGCTACGCAAAGTCTGGTCGCAATATTCGGCAACCTCTTCATCGCTGCATCATCGGTATTTCAAGTTCGCTACCTGCGCGATGTGCGCGATTATTCGGCAGCCATGGTCACTGCTTTCACTCTTGTCACGGGTACGCCGGCATCCATTGGTTTGCTGATCGGTGGTCGCATCGCTGATGCTCGCGGACGCCGCATGTTGTCAGCAGTCACTTTTCCACTCGGTGCAATTTTGCTGACAGCAGCGTTCAGTACCAGCGGTCAGACAATGTGGCTCGCATCAGTTTCAGGAGGCATCTGCCTGGGTCTGGCCTACCCAGCAATGGCGGTCTACCGCGGTGAAATGTTCCCAACTTTGCATCGCTCGTTCGCGTCGAGTGTGATCATGACGGCTTCACTAATTGGCGGCAGCGTTGGCCTAGTTGGCGCGGGATACGCGCTCAACCGCGATCTCAGTTACAGCACAGTCATGAGTTGGCTCTCACTTGGACCGATCGTTGCCGGCATTTTGGTTTATGCAACTTTTCCCGAGTCGGCGCACCGTGAACTCGAAGAACTCAACCCGCAAGATGTTGTTGGCGAAAAGCCCGTTACAGCGCAACAACCCAACTCGCAATAATTTCACCCACTTCAGCATCGCGATTCTTCAAATCATGGCGCGCGCCGTCGACCCAAACATGTTTTTTGTTCTTCATCGGTCTAGTTGCCGCAGTCAGTTCTTCAACCGTGCCAAACTCGTCACGCGTGCCACTTATAAATAGTGTCGGCGCCAAAATTCTTGGCAGATGTTCACTTCGCAACTTTTCTGGCTGCTTGGGTGGATGCAACGGATAGCAAATGCACACCAAGCCAGCAACTTCAAGTGCATTCCCAGTGTCGGCTATCGCCATGCTGCACATTCGCCCACCCATTGACCGACCACCGATCACAATTTCATTCGTTGCGCAGCCCCAATCTTGTGCGGCTTGCGACACGGCCGTGCGCACGGTCTCGATTAATACTGGTGTCTTATCCGGAAATTTTTTGTCGGCCTTGCGATATTCAAAATCACAGCGAGCAACTTTGATTTTCGAACTTGTAGTTTTTATCGCCGTCTCAATTGCGACAAGTGACTGATGATTTGCATTTGTTCCCGCCCCCGGAAACAACACAACGCCAGTTATCACTGTCTCAACAGCACTCGTGTTTTCACGAGCGCAAAAGCACACGTATTTTCACGAGCGCAAAAGCACACGTATTTTCACGAGCGCAAAAGCACTCGACGGGCTTCTCCAATTTCTTCGATTGATTTGCCGGCAGTGGCTACATTTCCGCCGTGGTCTGGGTGCACGCTGCGCAACGCCGCACGATAACGCTCTTGCACTTGACGCTTTGACGGCTTAATGGTGCCTGCGGGAAACCCAAGCAGGTCAAGCGCCCACGCTCGCGGGTCGGCCATCGACGAAATATTTGCCGCTGAGCTTCCAGCCAAAAATGAAATAAACGACGAATCAAGTGGCCCGCGCCAGCGCATCGCTCGGCTAATGACCAAACTTAATGCGCGTCGCGCCGATTCATCAAGGCGCTCTAACGAATAAATTGCACCGAGCACTTGCAATAGATCGCTACCGTTGGATTCGAAATTAAATTTCAATTCGTTTTCGTCACCGTGCAGACGATGCACACTTTTTGCCAAACCATGTCGATCAGTTTGCAGTCGATGTCGCAATCGCGGTTGTGTAACGCGTTCGCCCCGCTCGACTTGCGCCAACAACCGATGCACGTCCGGCACCATTTCGTCATCAATCTCGCCAAAGTGTTGGGCCACGATGCCACCGAGTAGCAAGCCACCAAATCCCGGCGAATGTTGAACCGGCAAGTTCAACGCACCAAGCGACAGCCTTCGCGTCGGTGTATACGGTCGGGTATGCCAAATCTCAACTTCGGCAAGCACCTCACCAGAAACCATAGGTTCAGAGACTAATTGCTGATCACAAAAAACGCTTAGTGATTCGAGCGCAGAATCGCCACCAACCGACCGGCGAGATCCATTGCCAATACTTCATCAGGTCGATCTCCCCCAACTAGTGCATCTTCAACCTGACTCGCCAGGTCTTTGATCTGGCGCCACTCCGAGTCGCTCATGTCACTTGGCGCACCTGCCGCATCAATCTCTTCAAGAATGCTCATAAGACTTGCCACCGCCTTCGTGTCAGATGGATCCCTCACAATTTTTTGTGCAACTCCCGAAAGTTGTTTCAGAACTTTTGTGTCAGCCTGTTCTGTCTCATCTTGGTCGTCCATTTCATCGTCAAGATTTTCAATCTCATCCAAAACTTCTTCGACATCAGCTTCGCGTGCCGACTCGGCAATCAAAACTGTGTACTCCCAACGATGCGCGATGCCCGCATCATTCAACAGCACCGTCAACTCGGCGCGAGCATCAACAGACCATTCGTCCAACTCCCACTCGGTCACTGGTGCGTTCGGGTTGAGTTCGCTCACAAGCCGAACGCTAGTTGTTTTTTGGCTGAAGTGATATTGCGCTAACATCGTTGTGATGCCGTTGTCGCAACGCCCTGACCGCAACTTGGCGCTAGAACTCGTGCGGGTTACCGAATCAGCCGCGCTCGCCGCATCAAAATGGGTCGGTCGCGGCGACAAGAATGCAGCCGACGGTGCGGCGGTCGATGCGATGCGCAACCTGCTCGACACCGTAAATATGGATGGCATCGTCGTGATCGGCGAAGGCGAAAAAGATAAGGCGCCGATGTTGTTCAACGGCGAGCGCGTCGGCAACGGTTCTAAACCAGAGACTGATGTCGCAGTCGACCCGATTGACGGCACGACGCTGACGTCACTTGGTCGCAACAACGCACTCTCGGTGCTGGCTGTTGCCGAACGTGGCTCAATGTTTAATCCCGGTCCATGTGTATATATGGAGAAGATCGCCGTCGGCCAAGAAGCCGCCAACGCAATCGACATCAACGTCTCGCCGACAAAAAATCTCAAAGAAATCGCTAAGGCGACAAAAAAATCACTCAACGATCTTGTTGTCGTAATTTTAGAGCGGCCCCGACATGACGAACTCATCGCCGAGGTTCGCAGTTGCGGCTGTCGCATCCATCTAATCAGCGACGGCGACATCGCTGGCGCAATTGCAGCCGCTTCGCCAAGTGTTGGTATCGATGTGTTGATGGGCATCGGCGGCACACCCGAGGGCGTTACTGCTGCTGCTGCACTCAAAAGTTTGGGCGGTCAAATTTTGGGCAAGTTATGGGCCAAGAACGACGCCGAAGCCAAAGTCGCCAAAGATGCTGGTTACGACTTGTCGAAAGTTTTGACGGTCAATGATCTGTGCAGTGGCGATGATGTATTTTTCGCCGCCACTGGTGTCACCGACGGCGAGTTATTGCGCGGCGTGCGTTACGACTCGTATGGTGCGCGGTCACAAAGTTTGGTGATGCGCAGCCGCAGTGGCACAGTGCGCGTGATCGACACGCAACATCGCGCCGACCGAATCGGTCAATATTCGTCAACCGACTTCCAATAACCAGCGCAAGCTCGCGCAAGCTAACCCGCGCTAACCGCTAATTGTCGTCGTAGTCACACTTGTGGCTACGCGTTCGGCTTCTCGTTTTGCGATGATCTCAGCTACTGCCTTGTTCAGTAACTGAGCCAGCCCTAGAGCGCCAGGCGTCACTAAATGAATACGATCGCGACGAAACCAGCCACTTTTTTCTTTGCCTTCACTAAAACTATTCCAGTCGGCGATGTGCAGATTCTCAATTTTCTGATCGAGTTTGCTCAATTGCTTGTTCATCGTCGTTGCCTTGCCGCGAACATGACGCACCTGTCGGTAGGTAATCCAAATCACATCTACACCCTGTCGAGTGGCTTCTTGAGTAATCGCCAGAACTGCATCTCGAAACGGCGTGCCAATTCGATCGTTGTACCCCGTGCCGATCACGACAACATCGCTAAATCGCCCAGCATTTTTCTTTAACTGGTCCAGAGCACTTAGTTTCACCCACTTAAAACATCCAGGCTCAACAAGTTTCTGGCAACCCTGCACCGCAAAAATTGTTTTTTGTTGACTATTCAACAATTCGCGCGCACTCGCCACATGATCAAATGCATCAAACACCGAATCTCCAATTATCAGTACCTTCGCCTGTCCCAGTGGCGCATCAGTCGCCCCGACAACTTGGCTAGCACTCGCCGCCACAATTGTCACCAGCAGAATAATCAAAAACGTTCTTAGCCTTTGCACAGCTCCAAACTAATTTGACGTGAGTAGTGAACTATGCGTCTAGCGGCGGCCGGTGGCAAGAGCGGTGATGCGGCGCACGAGTGCGCGCGGAAATGCACTCGACACGGCAGTTAATCCTTTATAGATCGCCCCAGGAATGCTCAATGTGCGACCTCGCGCCACATCACGCAACCCAGCGCGGGCAACGTCAGTCGCATCAAGCCATGCGAAATCAGGCACCAAGGAATAGATACTCAAAGAGCCCGATACATCTGAAAACTCGGTTCGTGTAAACCCAGGACACAACGCCGTGACACGAACACCGGTGCCACTCAGCTCTGCGTGCAATGCTTCGGTCAGACTCGTGACGAAAGCCTTCGTCGCCGAGTAAACCGCCGAGGTTGGCCCCGCCTGAAAACTTGCGATGCTTGAGACATTCAACAGATAGCCACGACCCCGCGGCACCATTGCATTCACCGCCGCATGCGACAAACGAGTTAGCGCCAAAACGTTGACACCGACTTCGCGTGAAAGTCGGTCTACATCAACTTTGTGCATCAAACCTGACGAACCAAAGCCTGCATTGTTAACAACCAGATCAATTGCCATTTTCGAAGAATCAGAAATTCGTGATTCAACTTGACCCACACCTTCTGGCGTTGACAAGTCGGCGACCATCACTTCAATATTTTTAAATTGTGTAGCGAGCTGTTCGAGTCGATCACGCCGACGAGCAACCGCGATTACTTGCACGCCTGAAGTGGCAAGTTGAATTGCCATCTCGTAGCCGATGCCACTCGACGCACCTGTCACCAACGCACAAGTGAACGGATATCTCGCCATGAAGATGCTCGTTAGTGAGCAGACCCGCCCGAAGTTGAGTTAGACGAACTGCCAGCCGCCGCCAATCGTGCATGCGCACGGCGCAAATCGGCCTCAACCGTTGCATCATGTTCGCCACGCATCGCTTCTTGGGCCCGTTCTTGCGCGGCACGTGCACGAGGCACATCGATGCTCTCCGCGAGTTCGGCACTGTCAGACAAAATCGTCACATGATCTGGCGCCACATCGACAAAACCGCCATGCACGGCGACGTCTTGAACTTTGCCATCGGTCATATAGATGCGTGTATGGTTTTCGACGAGCGCACCCAAGAAAGTCGCATGACCAGGCAAGAAGGCGATTTCGCCACCCTGCAAAGTGCGAGTGATTACTTGACGTGCCTCACCCGAGAACAAAACGCGCTCTGGTGAAACCACCTCGACTCTAAGTGAACTTGTCTCTGCCATGACGAGTGAAACTTACGCCGCTGAATCTTGAAGCGACTTAGCCTTCGCCAAAACTTGATCAACACCACCGACATTCAAAAATGCCTGCTCTGGCACTTCGTCAAGGTCGCCCTTGATGATCGCTTCGAAACTTTCAACC
>JAQCDY010000044.1 GCA_027729785.1 Actinomycetota bacterium
CGTTGACGAGCGATATTTATTTGACCCTCGAGCCGCCCGTTCGCCAAGATTCAAATGAAGCCCGCATCAAGGTGTTCATCAAGCCGATGATCATTTGGTTATGGATCGGCACTGCGCTGATGGCCGTAGGCACGGTGCTCGCGGCGTTTCCCGGTCGTCGTCGTAAACCCACAGATGCAACCAGTGCACCGGTCGAGGTAACTCAGTCGTGAAGTCGCAAAATTTGGTAAAGATCGTTTCGTCGGTTGTCGGCATTGTGGTCGCGATGTTTTTTGTTGTTCTGGTCGTTTCTGACCCCGATCAAGACATTGTCGCCAAGTCGCCTCTCTTGGGTCAGCCTGCACCTGCGGTTTCAAGTGAGACGATCGACGGCAACCAATTTGTATTGGAGCGTCGCAAAGGCTCGTGGGTGGTGCTGAATTTTTTCAACTCGACCTGTGTGCCGTGCATCAATGAACACGATCTATTGGTCGAGTTTGCCAACTCTGAAGCGATGAACTCAAATGCGGCCGAGATTTATACGGTGATCAACGACGACAGTTCAGATGCAGTGCGAGATTTCTTCGACAAGAATGGCGGCGATTGGCCAAAAATCAAGGATGACAACGGGGCAATTGCAGTTGCCTTCGGTGTGGCGCGAGTTCCAGAAACTTGGATCATCGACCCGAACGGTTTGGTTCGCTTGCGCATCACGGGCGAGTTAAGCCCAGACTTACTGTCCGATCAGGTCAACAAGTTACGTGACGAGTTCACCTCGTGAAAACACGCAGAGCAATTTGGTTGGTGATGTTTCTGCTTGTTGCAGTGTTGCTCGTGTTCGGCACCAGTCGTACGGGTGGGCCACAAACCCAACAAGATCGAATTGATTCGATCACGGCGAACCTGGCATGCCCGACATGTTCGGGTGAAAGTGTTTATGTATCACGAGCCGTCGCAGCCGAGGCGATTCGCGCCGAGGTAGCGCGCCAAGTTGCCACAGGCTTGCGATCAGATGATGAAATTTTGAGTTACGTCGAGCAACGGTTTGGCGGCGAGGTGCTGTTGGTGCCACGCGCGTCGGGTGTCGATTCGTTGGTGTGGGCGTTGCCGGTCGCCGCTTTAGTTTTTTCGATGTTCCTGCTGTTTTCGGCGTTTACCAAAAAGCGCACGAACCTCTCAGGTGAACTCACAGAGCAACGTGACTTTTTGGTAAATTCATTGCAGGATCTTGAGCAAGAACATAAATTCGGCGACTTAGGCGATCAAGAGTTTGAGTCTTTGCGCGAAGAATACGAATCTCGCGCCGCATCCGTGAATGCGCAAATTGAAAATCTGGTGTCGCCTTCACAGACACTCTCAGAAACTGCAGATCCAGTAGAAAAGAATCTGTCTCGTACTTTGGTTACGACACTAATTGTGTTGCTGGTTGGTACTTTGGCGGGTTGGTTGGTCGCCAAGCAGTCTGGGCAGAGACTCGCGGGAGAGTCTCTTGCGGGCTCAATCGAAGATTCAACTGCGACGATTCTTTCTCGAGCGCGAGCGACAAATTTTGTCGACCCCAAAGCGGCGATCGAACTTTATACGCAGGTATTAGAAGTTGACCCAGACAACGTTGAGGCGCTGACATATCGCGCTTGGCTGCTCGTGTTGATTGCTCGCAGTGCCGGTGACGAAGTCAAACAACTTGCATTCGCCTCGGCATCCAGCGATCTTGAGCGCGCGATCGTGCTCGACCCGGATTATCCCGATGCTCATTGTTTCTTGGGCATTACTCGCTTTCGGCTTGGTGATGATGCGCCAGGTGCAAAAGAGCAGTTGACAATTTGTGCCGCAAAAAATCCGCCAGCCGAAGTAAAAAGTTTTGTGGATTCGATCGTGGCTGAGGTTGATGTCGCACTAGACAAATAATTTTTAGTCTTCGACCTGCGGTGGCGGCCAAGCGGTTGCCGATTTGAAGCCGTGATTCGTACGTTCGATCACCCAAACCGAACATTTGCGCCAGTCTGGTTTTGATTCGATTTTCATCCCGCGACGCTCAAGCGTCTTGATCAATTCGGGGATCATGTCGCCATGGCTGGATAGCACGGTCGAGTCTTCGACTTCTTCGGCGATTTCAAGCATGTCGGCAACATCGCCAAGTTCAATTAGCCGTTTGTCAACTTCAACTGTGAGTTTTGTCAACTTAGCCAGTGGCTCGAGAGTTTGAACGCACCGAGTTGCCGGGCTTGAAATCAAACTCGTGATTGAAAGTTTCTTGAGTTGTTCGGCGACGAGTTCGGCTTGCTTCCATCCGGTTTTGCTCAGGGGTCGCAAATTGTCGTCGTCGTGCCATTCGCTACGTTTGCCCGCCTTGGCGTGTCGCACTATATAAATAGTCACAGCAGAAATGTATCTTTGTTTGATTTGAAACTGTTCATCGACGAGAGATTTAAGGCAGAATTAGCCCATGGGTTTCTTTGACCGCAATCGTGACGAGTTGGCCGCCAAAGGTTTCGACAAGTCGCGCCTTCCCCCTGGTCAATATTTAACTGATCGATTTCCTGTTTTGCATGTTGGTGAAGTGCCGACATATAAGCCGGGCGAGTGGAGTCTGACAATCGACGGTCTCGTCGAGAAACCATTCACAATCTCACTTGAAGAATTGCGTGCGATGCCCGCAACAAAACTCACGACAGATATTCACTGCGTCACCAAGTGGTCAAAATTTGACACCACTTGGACGGGTGTTCGCGTGCGTGATTTGTTCGAGCGCGCAAAGATTTCTGATGCTTCAACGCATGTGATGGGCCACGCCGAACATGGTTACACGGCGAATCTTCCGCTCGCCGACATTGTGCGCGACGATTCGCTCGTGGTCTATGCGTATGAAGGCGAAGACATTGATCCGATTCATGGTGGGCCTGTTCGACTCTTGATCCCACAGTTATATTTTTGGAAATCACCAAAGTGGCTGCGCAGATTAGAACTGATGTCAGCCGACGCACCAGGCTTTTGGGAAGAAAATGGTTACCACATGTACGGTGACCCGTTTTTAGAGCAGAGATTTTGGGGCGACTGAAATATTAAAACAGAAAACTAAATAGTCGTGGCGCAAAAAGTGTCGCCCATTGGCAACGACGACGAAAGTTCAGGGTTCGTCTCACCGTAAAGCGCGGTCAACATTCCTTTGACCATGCCACGGTCCACTGCGCAAATCACCGGGTGTTCAATTGCTAGGTCGCCGAACGGGCAGTGATTGTTGACGATGCGAAGTTGATTGTTGCGGTGATCGGTGTGGGCGGCAAAGCCGTGGGCGGTCAAAGCATCGGCGACCGTCTGCAGTGCTGCACGCAATGAACGTTGAGTTTTACTCACATCGACGCCGACGAGACTTGCCGCCATTGCACGACCATATTGCTCGCCGACTTCTTCGGCCATCACGGTGGCTTCTTTTGGCGTCAACAAGGCGAGGGCTTTGCCCAGTAGGGACAAAACCAAATCGTCGCTACGAACCGGAAACTCAAGAGTTTGATTTGGGTTCGTCGCGGTGTAGTGCTTGGAAGGTCGACCTGCGCCCGCGCCGTCTTGTCGAGAAATTTGCACCTCAAGATATCCACCTGCGGCAAGTTTGTCGAGGTGATGGCGGGCAACATTGGCATGCAGTTCAAATTTTTCTGCAACTTCACCTGCGGTCACACCATTTTGTGATTCGCGAGTGAATAAATAAATTGCGCGGCGCGTCGGGTCACCGAATGCGGATGTGATTGCTGACACTGTGGCGGTGAATTCGGTGTCGTTTAGTGGGCTAGTGACCTCACGCGATGCAGAGGTCGTCGCAGAAGATTGCCCCGTTTCTGGTGCTTTTCGACTCATAAGAGATATTCTACCTATAGCCATAGTGTTTATTATCTAGCGACCCGATCGGATCAAACCCCAAGATGTCGATGCCAACAGTAGAACAACTCATTGATGCATTGCGTCCAGTTCAAGACCCGGAGCTACATCGTTCAATTGTTGATCTCGGCATGGTGCGTGATGTTCAAATTCAACCGTCGGGCGCAGTCTCGCTGACTGTCGTGTTGACGATCTCGGGTTGTCCGTTGCGCAACGAGATTCAAACTCGGGTCAACACGGCTTTGCGAAGTCTTGACGGCGTCAAAGATGTCGCGCTTAATTTCGGAGTGATGAACGACGAAGAACGCGCAAAAGTTCGCGAACTCGTGCATGGCAACCCGGCCGCGACCGCGGGCAGCAACCCAGCACAAGGCCACTCAGAAGGAAGAAAAATTTCCTTCGCCCAGCCGGGCTCGAAGACGCGACCGATTTTGATTTCTTCGGGCAAAGGTGGCGTCGGCAAGAGCACCGTCACGACGAATCTCGCGGTTGCTATGGCCGCTGCCGGTTACAAAGTTGGGGTGGTCGATGCCGACATTTATGGCTACTCGATTCCACGAATGTTGGGCACAGACCGCGATCCAGTTGCGATCGACAACATGTTGTTGCCACCCGAGGCTTGGGGTGTTCGTTGCATTTCAATTGGTTATTTCGTGCCCGAAGGTCAGGCCGTAGTTTGGCGAGGTCCGATGTTGCATAAAGCTCTCGAACAGTTCTTGACCGATGTCTATTGGGATGAGCCAGATTTTCTGTTGGTCGACATGCCACCCGGCACCGGCGACATCGCTTTGAGTCTCAGCCAATATTTGCCCCGCGCCGAGGTGCTGGTGGTTACCACGCCGCAAGTCGCCGCACAAAAAGTCGCACGCTTGTCTGCGGCGATGGCGGCCAAAGTTAATCTTCCCGTTCGAGGAATCATCGAAAATATGTCATGGTTTATCGGCGAGGACAATCAGCGATACGAATTATTCGGTAGCGGTGGCGGTCAGTTGTTGGCCGAAGAATTGAACGTGCCACTGTTGGCGCAGATTCCTTTGGTCGAAAACTTGCGCGAGGGCGGAGATACTGGTCGGCCAATTGCGGCTGTTGCCCCGGATTCTGAGGTGGGTTTGATTTTTGCACAACTCGCAAAGCGAATCGCCGAAGATATGAAGCCCAAGAAAGTCTTCAGCGCTGCGCTAAAAGTCAACTAGTGCGTATAACGCATTGCGCCTAGTGTGTTAGATAACTAATTTCAAGGTCTATAACTCAACAAACGAAAGAAGAAAACAGTGGATATTCGAATCGGCGTAACTCATGCCCCGCGAGAAATTTCTCTCGAAATGCCAGACGACGAAAAAGCCGTCGAAAAAGTTCGGGCTGCAGTCGTGTCTGCCCTCGAGGGCAAGTCGGCAGTTCTTTGGATAACCGACAAGCGCGGCAAAGAGACGGCGATCCCTGCGGCGAAAATTGCTTTTGTTGAGTTTGGTGCACCAAACGGTGATCGCAAGATGGGTTTCGGCAGCTAGATCTGAAAATTAATCATGCCAACCCTTGTTGAGATTGCGCACGAACACAGCGACATTGATGAGGCATCACTCGAGCATTTAGGATCTTTGCTGTCTGAGTGGGGAATGCTGGCCGACTTTTGTTTCGCAGACATGCTGCTTCATCTTCTGTCTGCAAATGGAGAGTTTATTGTCGGTGCCCAAGTGCGAGCGGCAACAGGTCAGACACTTTACGACACCGACTTGGTTGGCACAGTTGCCGACCCGATCGAACACAAGATGATTGATCAGGCGTTTCAAACACAAAAAGTTGTAACTGGCGAAACTAAAGTTGACTCGCTTGTTGAGCCGGTGAATTTAATGGCGATTCCAGTGCGATTTGAAGAACGAATCGTCGCTGTTTTGACTCGCAAGTGGTCGCAACGCACTGGTCGCAAACCTGGTCAACTCGAACGCACTTACTTGGCGATCTTCGATGATTTCACGAAAATGATCTCAACGGGTCTGTTTCCGTTCGTGGGCCGCGTCGCCGATGCGAGCGTGGCGCCGCGAGTGGGCGACGGCGTGATTGTGCTCGATGCCGAAACCCGCGTGCGTTACGCATCCCCGAATGCAGTATCGGCGATGCATCGAGTCGGCGTGAGTGCGAATGCAGTCGGACAGACACTGGCTGAACTTGGCGTTGCCGAGACCGCCGCACGTCACGCGTTCGAGCGACGAGAGCCAGTCGTCGAAGAATTTGAGCAGAGTTCAGATGTCACGCTGCTGACGCGAACGATTCCGACTTTGAGGCGATCTGGGCGACAGGTTGTCGTGACTGGTGGCGTCGTATTGTTGCGCGACGTTTCAGAGTTGCGTCGCCGCGATCGCTTGCTGCTGACCAAAGACGCAACAATTCGCGAGATTCACCATCGTGTCAAAAATAATTTACAGACGATTTCTTCGCTCTTGCGATTGCAAGCCCGCAGATTAAAAAGCCAAGAGGCAATCGAGGCGATTGCCGAGTCGGTGCGACGCATTCGCACTATCGCTCTCGTGCACGAAACTCTCTCCCACGAGGCGGGCGAAGATATTTCGTTCATTGAAATCGTTCGCCCATTGTTGCGTCTGGTCGAAGAAGGGTTGCAATCAACTGACCGGCCCGTCAAGTTCAGTGTTATCGGTGACGGCGGTCGTCTACCAGCCACTGTTGCGACCCCGCTTTCAGTCGTGATTCTTGAACTTTTGCAAAACGCAGTTGACCACGGTTTTCCCGAGGGCAGTCGCGGTGGATCGGTACTCGTCGTTCTTGGCATCCATGAAGACGGTGCACTAACCATTCGAGTGATTGATAACGGTCGAGGTCTTAAGTCCGACTTTGAAATGGCAAACGTGACCGGGCTTGGTTTGTCTATCGTGCGAACGCTCGTGACGACAGAACTTGCCGGCACAATTCAGATGCGGGCGGCAAAGGTCAGTGACTCAGCAAAAGACTTGACGATCGCCAAAGATGGCGATGGGACAGTTGTTGAACTTTTGATACCAGCAGTTCGCGACTAGTAGTCGCGACGCACTTGCTAGGCCATTAAACGAGAGTTGCGGCGCTCGGCTGCGCGACGACGGCGAATCTCGCGACGCTCGTCTTCGGACATGCCACCCCAAATGCCCCAGTCCTGATTTGTTTCAAGAGCGAAGTCGAGGCACTTGCCGCGCACCGCACATTCGTCGCAAACAACTTTTGCTTCAGTTATCTGAATTAATGCTTGACCAGTCGTACCGATCGGAAAAAAGAGTTCTGGGTCTGTGTCTTTGCAAGAAGCGCTTCGCCTCCACGAATAATCTGCAGAACCGAGGGCCAGGCTTGTTGCGAGAAAAGACATTTATAATCCCCTTAACTTAATTTGTAATTTCTTATGTTGTCTTGGGCTCACGCTAGAGAGCAATTGCGCGGTTAGCAATGGGCAAACCTCATTTTCTTTTTTATTTTTATTTTTATAGTTTTGAGGTTCTGAGATGTGATTTCTTGTAGCCTGCGGGCGTGACCCAAGTTATGGCACACCGCGGTGCTTCAAAGGTCGAAGTCGAAAATACAACCGTGGCATTTACAAGAGCTCTTGAAATGGGCGCTGATGCGGTCGAATTAGATGTACGCCGTTGTGGCTCGGGAGAACTTGTAGTGCATCACGATCCAAAGTTGAGTGATGGTCGCGCAATTATTTCGGTCAATAAAAAAGATTTGCCCGGCTATATTCCAACATTGACCGAGGCGCTAGATGCCTGTGGCTCGATGTGGGTGAACATTGAAATTAAAAATGAGCCCAAAGAACCAGATTTTGATCCACAAGAGGCCACGACGCGTAAAGTCGTCGAGTTTCTTCGTCAGCGTGGTTCGCTTGATCGTTGGCTTATCTCGTCATTTCGTCGTGAAACAGTCGATCTAATTCGCGGTCTGATGCCAGAGCTAAAAACAGCGTGGTTGGTGATGACTCTTGACAACGCCGAACTTGAGTCGGTCGCCAAAAAAATGTCGAGCCAAGGTCATACGGCGTTGCATCCTTGGGTCAAGCAACTCAGTCAGCCGATGGTCGATGTATTTCATCGACATGATCTGCAGATCAACACCTGGACTTGCGATGACCCGACTCGGATGCGCGAACTAATTGACTGGCAAGTTGACGGCATCTGCACCAACGTGCCCGACGTCGCCCTGCGAGTCATCAACTCGCCGCACTGAAAAGTTCTAGATGATTATTGGTTTAACAAGGCGAAGGGCGTCGGGGCAGTGTTCGATGTGCAGTGAAGTTTGTTCGCCGAGGTAGTCGCCATCAAGTTGATATGGAAATGGCGCCGAAAAATTAATTTTCACATCTTCGACATCTGTGCGAATGTCGATGCCAGGTGATGCGTTGATTTGATCTTGACGAACCGACTGGATGATCGTGCGGACTATCGACGGAGTAGTCAGTTTTCTGAAAGTCACTGCAACTAATTTTTTGTCCAGCGAGGCCGCGGTCGAAAGATTTACCGCCTTTTTGCCAATGTACGTATATGGGTTCGAGTTGAGCACGACGGTGAAGTAGCCGTTAGGTATTTTTTTGCTGTCAATTTCGACGCTGAAGTGCGGATACTTTCTGTCGTAGTTGCGAAACCAAGCTTGCAAAGCCGATAGCGCAAATAGTGGCTGGCCAATTATCCGCTTGAGCGAGGCTCGTCGTTCGACGAGCTCAACAACTGCAGCGTCAAAACCAATGCCGGCATGAAAACAGAAGTATCGCCCATTGGCGCGTCCCAAACTAATTGGGTGAATGTTGTCATGATCAAGACCAGAACTGAATTGCTGCAACGCTGTGACCGGGTCGTTAGATGCCCCGAGGCTGCGCACGAAGACGTTTGTCGAACCGCCAGGCAACATCATCAACGCGGTTTGGCTGCCTGCCAGACCCGTCGCAACTTCATTGAGAGTTCCGTCACCACCAAAAGCCACGACGGCATCGACCCCGCGATCGGCAGCGTCTTTGGCAAATCGCGTGGCATGACCACGTTCGTTGGTCTCCACGACCTGCACGCTGTGGTGGCGGGCAAGGTATTGGTGCACCGCAACGGTGTTTCGTGGATTAACCGACGATGCGAACGAGTTCACAATGAGCAAGATCTGCAAGAACCTCAACGGTATCAGTGTTTTGAGATCAGGTTTTTGCGTGGTTGTGGGCGATAATAACGGTAAGAATATAAGACATGAATATCGTCGTCTGTGTAAAGCAAATTCCAGATCCAGCCAGCCCAGGGGCGCTTGACGCCACAACTTACGCGCTGAAGCGTGACGGAAAATTAATTCTCGACGAATCCGACGCTTACGGCGTTGAGATGGCGTTGCAACTTGTTGCCACTGCCGGCTCGGGCGAAGTTTATGTCGTATCGATGGCGCCGAACGGCGAAACATCCGGCATGCGCACCGCGTTGGCGATGGGTGCCGTTAAAGGATTATTGGTCAGTGATCCTGCGCTCGCCGGTTCAGATGCGTTGACCACCGCGAAAGTTTTGGCAGCGGCGGTCAACAAACTTGGTGGCGCAGATCTTGTGATCACGGGCACCGAATCTTCAGATGGTTACACGGGCACCGTGCCCGAGCAAATTGCAGAATGCCTCGGTTTGCCTTCGGTAACTTTCGCCAAGAAAGTAAAAATCGAAGGATCAGTTTTGAAAGTTGATCGTCAAAGCGAATCTGGTTACGACGAAGTTGAGTGCACATTGCCGGCCGTGATCAGCGTGACTGCTGGTGTTGTCGAGCCGCGCTATCCAAGTTTCAAGGGCATCATGGACGCGAAAAAGAAGCCGCTTGATGTTGTGACGGCAACTGATCTTGCTGTCACGCCAACTGGTTGGGCTGGCGCTGGTCAAAAAATTGTCAATGTTACGCAAGCCGAGGCCCGCAAAGCTGGACAAGTCATCGAAGATGACGGTGAGGCGTTCGGCAAAATTGTTGCATTCCTTGAAAATCTGAAGTTGATCTGAGAAAAAGGTAGACACACATGACAATCAATAATGTTTGGGTTTTCGCACAAGCTTCTGGCGGCGTCGCAACGACTGGCACTCTCGAATTGCTCACAAAGGCGCGATCGCTGTCGAGCAAAGTCACTGCATTTGTTGGTGGCGATGCGAGCGCAATCGCTGCTTCGCTCGGCGAATATGGTGCAACGAAGGTTTATGCAACTGGTGACCTGGCCGGCAAATTGCCTGGCGTTGCCCTTTCGGCCGCGATGAAGTCAATCATTGACTCGGGTGACACACCGGACGTAATTATGTTTCCGCAAAACTATGAAGGTCGCGACACGATGGCTCGGTTGTCGGTAAAACTCAATCGCACGGTGTTGACGAACAACATCGACATCGCTGACTCGGCCGATGGCGTTGTCGCGACAACACCGATTTTTGGTGGCAACATTTTGGTTGCCGCTGCTTTCGTCGGACAAGGTCCACACTTGGTTTCGTTCCGTCCAAAAAGTTTCGCTGCCGAGCCTGCAGGTGCGAGTTCGCCCGAGGTTGTTGCAGTTGCGGTGCCCGACCTTGGCAAGCAAGGTGGCGCAAAGGTTGTCGCAGTTCACACCGAGCAATCTTCCGGACCAAAACTTGATGAAGCAGCAATTGTTGTTTCTGGTGGTCGCGGTCTTGGTGAAGCCGGCAACTATTCGTTGATCGAAGATCTTGCAAAAATTCTTAAGGGTGCGCCTGGTGCGTCGCGTGCGATCGTTGACGCTGGTTGGGTGCCTTACTCATATCAAGTTGGTCAGACTGGCAAAGTTGTTAAGCCAAGCGTTTATATCGCGGCCGGCATCTCTGGCGCGACACAGCACATGGTGGGTATGAAGGGTTCAAAGAACATCATTGCGATCAACAAAGACAAAGAAGCGCCAATCTTCGGCATTGCGGATCTCGGCATCGTCGGTGACGTGCACAAAGTTCTGCCAAAACTAATCGAAGCGCTCAAGTCCCGCTGATAATTTCGTCGCGCAGATTTAGCGCGATTCGAATTATTGGCGAAGGCTGTTTAGACGAGGGGCCAGGGGTAGTGGCGACCCGAGGGGTCGACCGGAAACCGCGCCCCATCTAGTAGCCATTTTGCGCGCTCGGTGATGGCGACAACCTCTTGTTCGCTGAGCAGAGTTGCAACTTCGAGTGGCACTGTCTGCGTTATAGGTTCGATTTGTTCGAGCAGTGGTTGGGATATTTCTTCGCCGCCGAACTCCCAGATGACGGTGCGCAACTTGAAATCGGCGGCGAAACAGACACCGTGGTCGATGCCCCATACGCGCGAGTTTTTGTCGACCAGAACATGGCCCGACTTGCGGTCGGTATTGTTGGCCAAAATATCGAATGCGCACATCGCGCGAAACTGATCGTGTAAATCTTGCCGTTGTTCAAAAATCGTGAAGTAGTGCTCGTCGGGGTTGGCCTCGATCAACAACTGCACCGAACCTTCGCCA
>JAQCDY010000045.1 GCA_027729785.1 Actinomycetota bacterium
GAACACGGCAGTGGCGACCCACACCTTTGGCTATCTCCTGCAACGATGCTCGAGATGCTTCCAGCATTGACGTCAGCGCTCAGCGAAGCAACAGGAGCAGATCTCTCGGCCGAAGCAACGGCCCTTACAACGAAATTGCAAGATCTCGACAAAGAAGTTGAGTCAATAATCGGCAGTCTTGGCGAATGCAATCTGGTTAGCGGTCACGACGAAATGGGCTACTTTGCCGACCGCTACGGTTGCGAAGTAATCGGCGTAATTATTCCGTCCTTCTCAACTACCTCTGAGGCCACAGCTGGCGACATTGCCGAACTGAAAGAGAAAGTCGAGCAATACAACGTCCCAGCGATCTTCACGGGTCTTGGCGTCTCACCTGACACGGCAACTCAACTTGCCAACGAACTCGGCATAAAGGCCGCCACACTTTCAACTCACTATCTCGATGGTGCTGCTAATTATCAAGAGTTCATTCTCAAGATGGTCAATCAAATCGCAGAAGCACTCGGCTAACTCACATCACTCACTACTGTTGTAAGCGTGAGTTGGCTCAATAACAGCATGTTCATTGAGCCATTCACCAACAACGAGTTCATGAGGCTCTCGCTGGCCGCTGGCATTCTTGTCGCCATCACTTGTGCCATCGCTGGCACTTTTGTGGTGCTGCGGGGGCTCGCATTTATCGGCGACGCACTCAGTCATGGCGTATTGCCCGGCATCGCCACGGCAATGCTCCTCGGCGTCTCAGGTGTCATCGGCGCTGCTGTTAGTTCGCTCGTGATGATGGCTGGCGTCAGCGTCGTCTCGCGACGGTTTCGCCTCTCGGGTGACACCGCGATCGGCTTGCTTTTCGTCGGCATGCTGGCACTCGGCGTGATGATCACTTCGCGATCTCGCAGTTTTGTAGGCGATCTTTCACGGATATTGTTCGGCGAATTGCTCGGCGTCAACACTCGCGACTTAATTCTGCAACTCATCGCGCTAGTCATCATCGGTGTCGTTGCATTCGTCGCTCGACGACCATTTTTGTTGCTCTGCGTCGACGAAGGTCTGGCCAAAACTTCTGGATTCTCAAGTCGACTATTTCACAACCTGATGTTGATGATCGTCGCGGTCACCGTCATCGCCAGTTTTCAAACAGTCGGTACTCTGCTCGTTTTTGGCATGCTGATTGCGCCGGCTGCAACGGGTGCATTGTTCGCAAGACGAATCTCAACAATGATTTTCATCGCCGCGTTGGTTGGTTCAGTTTCATCTTATGTTGGTTTGCTCGTCAGCTATCACTTCAACCTCGCTGCAGGCGCGAGCATCGTGCTTACAGCCGTGCTTATCTTTGCGATAGCCGCAACCTATACAGAAATCAGAAAAGCGATCGCCGACAATGGCCATAACGAGCATGAGCATCCACATTCTCATGCTGGCTCACACATCAAATGAGCAGTTCAATCGACTGCACAATCAAAACTGAGCATCTCGCAGTCGGCTACTCGAAGTTTCCGATCGTTGGCGACATTTCACTCAACATGCATCCTGGCGAACTCTTGGTCTTGATCGGCACCAACGGTTCTGGCAAGTCAACGATTTTGAAAACAATGGCGGGACTACTGCAACCGATCAACGGTCAACTTAAAATTCTCGGCTCAGCCCCTGGCTCACTGCCCAAACGCGTGGCGTATCTTCCCCAACACCCAGTTTCAACTCACACCTTGCCACTGCGTGTTCGAGATGTTGTTGCGATGGGCCGATTCGCCCATCTTGGTCTCTTCAATAAACCAACTACACACGACAACAAAGTCGTCGAGAACTCGATGCGTCTCACAGGCATCGACTCGCAGGCAAACGACCCGATTCGTGACTTATCTGGTGGCCAACAACAACGCACTCACTTGGCACAAGTCTTAACCCGCCAAGCCGAGGTGTTGTTGCTCGACGAGCCCACAGCAGGCCTCGACGTCAACGGCAGAAAACTTGTCGCCGAACTAATCGCCAGCGAGAGAGCGCGCGGCGTTACGGTCGTTATGGCTACACACGAACTGCAAGATGCAGAACAAGCCAACACCGTGATGCTGTTGGCTCAACGAGTCGTCTCAATTGGCGCGCCAGAAGTTGCGTTGCGCGATGAATACCTGCGCGAATGCTTCGGCTTCACCCAGCCGCACTAGTTTTCTAGTCCACTAGCGCTTTTTACTATTTTCAAGCGCAAGCAGCTTGCGCTTGATCCCCAGCCCGCCGCCATAACCACCGAGTGTGCCGTTCGAAGCAATAACACGATGGCACGGAAGAATGATCGCCACTGGGTTCTTGCCATTTGCCGAACCGACTGCACGAAATGCTTTTGGTTTGCGCACGAGTTTTGCTTGCTGTGCGTACGAAATTGTCTTGCCGTAACTGATTTTGTTCAGCGCAAACCAAACCGACTCTTGAAACGCAGTGCCCGAAATGTCGAGATCGATCGAAAACTTTTTGCGCTTGCCGGCAAAGTACTCACTCAACTGTCGTTCGGTTTGTGTCAGATGGCCACTTGCTTTTGTCGAAGCGCTGCGTGCACCTGGCAACTTTTTTGCACCAAAGATAACTTGTTGCAAACCTTTTGAAGATGCAACCAAAGTGAGTCTGCCGATTGGTGTAGTGATCACTCGTGACGCAGTCAAGTCTGAGTTGGGTTTTGCCCTAGCCTTCATTCATGACCTCCACCGAAATGATAAACATCGAGAGCCCAGCCACCAAACGCATCGCCCTCGTCGCCCACGACAACATGAAACGCGAGATGCTCGAATGGGCCACCGAACACAAAGACGAACTCAAACGACACACTCTCATCGCAACTGGCTCAACTGGCAAACTGATTGCCGACAGCACCGGGCTCACCATCGAGCGCATGCGCAGCGGGCCTCTCGGTGGCGATCAACAAATCGGTGCACGAATCTCTGAAGCCGGCATCGATGTCTTGCTATTTTTTTGGGATCCGCTCGAACCACAACCGCATGACCCAGATATTCGAGCCCTATTGCGCATCGCTGTGGTCTGGAATATTCCGGTGGCGTGCAACCGCGCGAGTGCCGACTTTATTTTGAGTTCACCGCTTATCGCAGCGAAATATCTGCGCCGCGTACCAAAATATTAAAGCCCGTATTAGTTGAATTTCGGCGGCGGTGGCGGCCCAAAACGATTCTCACCCGCATCACCACGACGTAAAACCAAAATCAAATTATAAATCGGCACCAAAACAAACCAACCAACTCGATCTACGTCGTGCATGCGACGAATCGCAACAGCGATCGACGGCAAAAGAGTGACCAGCGAACCTAAGTTGCCGAGCGAATCGCTGATTGACGAAAGCAAAATACTCAGTATCACTGTGAACAAAGCCCACCACCAATATTCGGCACGCGATGCACGACCTTTGAAGTTGGTGTAATTCTGAAAACCCGAGCGAATCGCGGTTTGAAAATTCACGGTTACTCTCCGCTGACAGGCTTTGGTTCTTTGGGCAATGCCAACACGCGCTCACCCACGATGTTGCGCTGAATTTGACTAGTGCCACCCCAAATTGTTTCTGATCGCGAAAAAAAGAAACTCGACATCATCGGCGATGTCGGATAATTCGCCCGCCGCTTGTCGCGTTGCGCACCCGGCCAAGTGCCAGATTCAGGACCAGTGTCGACCAACATCGAATAGGCGCCATAAATATCTAGCCCAAGTTCCATTGCGCTTTGGTGCATTTCTGACCAAAACATTTTATTGCTTGCGCCAAGTGCCATCACGCCAAAATCTTTTGTGCCGGCAAGCGTCGAACTCAAAGACCGCAAACCGTTGAACCGCAAGATCTGTATTTTGCTGTAGTACTGCATCAGCCGCTGACGAATTGACGCGTCATTGATTTTGCCGTTTGCTTTGGCCTCGGCGACGAACAATTTATATTCTTCTTCGAATCTTCGAAAGCCGGTCGTCGCGCTCATACCACGCTCGAATGCGAGCGTGCTGTTGGCGACTTTCCAGCCATTGTTCACGCCACCAACGACATTGTCTTTCGGGCAACGCGCATCGGTGAAGAAAACTTCGCAGAACTCGGCGGTGCCATCAGGTTGTGTGATGCCACGCACTTCAATGCCAGGTTGTTTCATCGGCACCAATAAATATGAGATGCCTTTGTGTTTCGGCGAATCTTTATCGGTACGGGTCAACAAAAAACAGTAATCAGCGTGATGGCCCTGTGTAGTCCAAACTTTTTGTCCGTTGATCACCCATTCGTCACCGTCAAGCACAGCAGTCGTCTTGACACTGGCGAGATCGCTGCCGCTATTTGGTTCGCTGAAACCTTGACACCAACGCATCTTGCCACTCAAGATTTTTGGCAAGAACTCTCGCTTTTGTTCTTCGGTGCCGTATTGCAACAGTGTCGGTCCGACAAGCGTGTCGCCAAAAAAATCGGCACGCATCGGAGCGCCAGCGTTGGCGAACTCTTCTGCGAGCACCACACCTTCTAGGGTGCTCAATCCTTTGCCACCATATTCTTTTGGCCAAGTCGCACAGATCCAGCCACCTGCAAACAATTTTTCGGCCCAAGTCTCGTTGAATTTTTTTCGCTCTTCGGGCGACATTTCATAGCCGTCTTCAAACCAGCGTGGTGGCAGGTTGTCTTTGAGCCATTGTCGAATTTCTGATCGTCTCGCTTCGGCTTCGGGGGTATATGTCAACATCGCTCTACCATTGTTGCCGTTTTTCACGTCACAAGTCCACTTGAGTCAATGAGAATTTCGGCTCACTCACTAGGCTTGCGAAATGGTCGAAGTTGCCGAGCGTTGGACGCACCAATGGAAAGAACTCTACGAAGAAGTCATCAACACTGGTCTTTGCACGGGTTGTGCAGGCTGCGTGATTTCTTGTCCGCATGATGTGATCGGTTACGAGCACGAAGAAGGCAAATACAAACCTTTTCACCTTGAAGAAGAACTCGGGCTTGACAACTGCGTTCATGGCGAAAAAGGTTGCACGAGTTGCACCCGTGCCTGTCCTCGCTTTCGCGCCTGGGAGCCCGAGGCCGACATGCACCTGTTCGGTCGCCAACGCAAAGATGAGGAAATGTATGGCCAATATCGTCAACTGTTGATGGTTCGCGCCGCAGATGAGGTGACCCACAAAAAAGGTCAAGACGGCGGTTTCGTCGGCGCGATGTTGATTTGGCTTCTCAAGCACGACTACATCGACGCGGCACTGACAAGTTTCGTTGAAGGTGACGGCTCATCATGGAAGGCTCTGCCTGGTCTCGCCCGTACACCCGAAGAGGTGCTCGCATCGTCAGGCAGTCGTTATACATATTCGGCGAACACTCTGGCGATGCGCGACGCCGAAAAAGAAGGCCTGAAACGACTGGCGCTCGTCGGCATGAGTTGTCAGTCGTCGGCTTTGCCAATCATGTGGAAGCGCAAAGCCGGCAAGGTTGGCAAACCATTTTTGTTTAACATCGGTTTGCTGTGTTCCAAAACTTTCGATGATGCAATTTTTGAAGAACTATTTTTGGCCAAATACGGTTTGAAAAAAGAAGAAATGGTCAAAATGAACATCAAGGGCGTATTCCAAATCTGGATGCGCGACGGCTCGTATCACGAGATCGATCTCAAAGAGTGCCACAAATGGACGCGCGAAGGTTGCAAAATGTGTCCAGACTTTGCAGCAGAACATGCCGACATTTCGACGGGCGGCATCGGCGAAGACAACGACTGGACACTCTGCGTCGTGCGCACCGAACTTGGTGAAGAAGTGATGAATCGAATGATTAAAGATGGCTCGGTTGTTGCTCGGCCTGCAGAGACTGATGCAACTGCAATGAAACTTTTGCGCCTGTTGAGCATCGTCAGCCGTCGTCGATGGCCAGAGTTTGCCGACAAGGCTGTGGGTGTCGGAGTTCCGCCTCCGAAGAAAAAAGTAGACGGCTCTACGCCAGCAGCACATTAATTAGTTTCATGGACGCCGGTATTTTTCGCGACGCCTTGACGGCGCTTGCCGGCATCGCCACTGGCATTATGTCGGGCACTTTTGGGGTTGGTGGCGCAGTTATTTCGACACCGGCGATTCGCGCATTGGGTTGCTCGGCCGCGCTCGCGGTCGGCACGACATTGCCGTCAATTTTGCCTGGCGCCGTCAGTGGCTCGTGGCGATATCGGCAAGGCGAACTGATTCAATGGAAAGTCGTCGCGTTCACCGCGCCAAGTGGCATCGTCGCGGCGATTCTCGGCGCATGGGTTTCGCCACGCGTACCTGGCGACGGTCACATCTTGATGGTGCTCACCGCATTGTTGCTGATGTGGAGTTCGATCAGCATGATTCGCAGCGTCTCTCCACGCGAGCCACGCGAGCTACGCGATTCAGTCAAGAATATTCACGACAAGACAAAATTCCGCAGTTCACAAAGTTTTTTGGCGACTCTGACTGGTCTTGTCACCGGCAGTCTTTCGGGCTTGCTTGGTGTTGGTGGAGGCATCGTCATGGTGCCACTGTTTCGACGCTGGCTCGGCTTGCCGATGAAAAATGCAGTCGCAACTTCGCTGATCTGCGTTGGCTGCTTTGCGGTGCCGGGCACGATCACTCACGCGATAGAAGGCGGCATCGACTGGCGATTCGCGATTTGGCTCACGATTGGCGTCGTTGTCGGCGCGCCGTTCGGGTCGAAGATGGCGCTCAAGATGAGTGACAAAAAACTGCAGCGTGTTTTTGGTTTGTTCTTGGCCGCAGTCGCCGTGGTCTACGGTGGCGGCGAACTGCTCGCTTTATAATTTTATTGCGCTAGTTTTACCGCGGTTTTAAACACACTGTCAAACATTTTTTCGGTGAGTTTGCCCGTAAAAGTATTTTGTTGGCTCGGATGATACGAGCAAACGATTTTATACTTCTCGTGATTCACCACGACGCCATGGCCGAACTTTGGTCGGGGTCGAATCTCTAGCTCGTCGCAAACCGCGGTCAATGAAAACGCGCCCAAGCAGATGATCGCTTTCACTTGACTCAGCAACTCAAGTTCACGAGTCAAAAAATTCGAGCACTTCTTGCGCTCATTCGGTGTCGGTTTATTGTCGGGTGGTGCACAGCGCACGGCAGTCGACACCCATGCGTTGGATAGCTTCAGCCCGTCGTTGCGCGAAATCGATTCAGGTTGCGAAGCCAAACCTGCTTTGTGCATCGCCCTAAATAGCCAGTCGCCACTTCGGTCGCCAGTAAAAATTCGACCAGTTCGATTTGCACCATGTGCCCCGGGCGCAAGGCCCAAGACGAGAATTTTGGCGCAAATATCGCCGAAACCAGCGATTGGCTTTCCCCAATAAGTTTCACTCGCATATGAGGCTCGCTTTTCAATCGAAACTTTTTCACGCCATTTAACGAGCCGCGTGCACTTGTGACATTCGGTTATCTCGTTAGCAAGTTTGTTGAATTCACTCTGAAGCGCCACACCATGAGATTATGCGCTGTGCCGATAGTTTGAAGATCTGAAATGACGACCAAGAAAACCAAGCCCCAGGCATCGACTGTGATCATCATGGTGCGTCACGGTAAGACGCCGAGCACCGGCAAACTGCTGCCTGGTCGTGCTGCTGGCCTGCACCTCAGTGATGTCGGCCGAAACGAAGCTCTCGAAGTCGCCAAGCGACTCAGCAAACTAAACAAAGTCTCGGCAATTTATTCTTCGCCGCTCGAGCGTGCTCGCGAGACCGCTGCCCCGATCGGCAAAGTTCTCAACAAAAAAATCATCATCAATAAAGGCTTGCTTGAGTGTGACTTCGGCAAATGGACGGGCAAAGAACTCGGCAAGTTGATGAAACTGCCAGAGTGGTCAACCGTTCAGCGAGCACCCAGTACTTTTCGATTTCCGAATGGCGAAAGTTTCACCGAGATGCAGACTCGCATGATCTCGACCCTCGATGACCTGCGCAAAGCGCACCCAGGTGGCATCGTGATTTGTGTTTCGCACGCCGACCCGATCAAAGCGGCTGTCGCCCACGCCATGGGCACGCACCTCGACCTGTTTCAGCGCATCGTAATCAGCACTTGTTCGGTCAGTGCCGTTTCGTATTCGGCGTATGGCCCGGTTGTGTTGACCGTCAACTCGACTGGTGGCAACCTCGCCGATCTGCAGATCTCATGAGCGTGTATTTCGAGTTCGACTCAACCGATGCGTTCACTGCGGGGGCCCTCGGCGAACCAGGCAAACGTACTTTTGTGTTGCAGGTTCGCGCCGAAGGTCAGCGCATCACAATTAAATGCGAAAAAGAGCAAGTTGCAGCGATGTCAGAATATTTGCGCAAACTCTTGGCTGATGCGCCAGATGTTTCGCATGGGCCAATCAGCGACGCCATGCAGTTGTCTCAGCCGATTGAGCCCGAGTTCGTACTCGGCACCGTCGGTCTCGCATATGACACGCTCAGTGATCGCCTCGTGATTCAACTCGACGAAATTGAAATCTCATCCGAGGATGAAACCGAGATCTCCGAGCAAGATATCTCGCACATTCGGGCCCACATCACCCGTGGTCAGGCTGCCGCGTTTTGCAAACACGCCGATGAAGTTGTTTCGTCGGGTCGACCATCGTGTGTTTTTTGTGGCCGGCCAATTAACAAAGATGGCCATTTGTGTCCACGCATGAATTAGATAGCGCCGAACAACTTAATATTTTGTTGCGCGGCGAGATCGCAATAATAATGCGTATGCCCTACAGCAGTAACGCCACATATTTGGTGTCGATTGCTCTCGATGACAAGTCAGTCCAAGCAATTTATAAACCGATGCGCGGCGAACGGCCGCTATGGGACTTCGAACCCGGTCTTCACCGCCGTGAAGTCGCCGCCTATCGACTTTCTGAAACGATGGGTATGGGCTTCGTGCCACCAACCGTGTTGCGCGACGGCCCAAGTGGCGAAGGTTCGGTGCAGTTGTTGATCGAGGCCAACCCCGACGAGCACTACTTCACGATTTTTGAACAGCGCCAAGATTTGCACGATCAGTTTCGCGCGATGTGCGCGTTCGATATTTTGGCCAACAACACCGACCGCAAGTCGGGCCATGTTCTGGTCGACAAAAACTCGCGCGTCTGGGGCATCGACCACGGTGTGTGTTTCGCCGCCGATTTCAAGTTGCGCACCGTCATCTGGGAGTTCGGCGGCGAAGAAATATCCCAACCGCTGCTCGAACAAATCGAGTCACTCACGCAGACAGTGCCACTCGAAGTTGCAACACTGCTCAGCGAACAAGAAGTCGTCGCCATTACTGAGCGTGCGAAATGGCTATTTGATGGGGGGCGGTTTCCGGTCGACCCATCAGGCCGCCACTACCCCTGGCCCCTCGTCTAAACAGCCCACGCCGATTTCTCGGCAACCACTTCATCAACGACATCAAGCACTCTTTGCGCATAACTGCGCTCATCTACAAAAATATTTTCACCTGAATTATCGGGTGCTATTCGTCGCGGATTCGTCAAAAAATCAATCAACAATCGCTCTAGTTCTTGTTCGTCTTCAGCAATAAACACCCCGCTTGTCGTCCTCAAACCTTGCAAATGTTCAAAACCATTAAGCAAGTACCACTGCGAACCAATCACCGCATCTTTTTTGAAGGCTGGCACGATCACAGGTAGGCCTCTCGCGCGAGAGTCGACAATCACCGATGTGCACTCAGAGATGACAACTACCGCTGATTCGAGCAACGAGCAAAATCTCGCATACGCAGAACTCACACCGGCAAAGTCAATTCGTGTCGCACGATGCGACACGCCCGCTTGAATATCTGGATCAAGTTCAATCTCTCGTTGAGTCTGCAAAAAACTGTTCATGAACGCCAGACTGCTCGCATCGGCTGTCGGATATGGTCGCCAAATAGTTTTCATATCGCTGAAACTCTGCGACTTGTAATTAGATAAAACTCTGCTTACAGATTGAAGCCAAGGTTCTGAACTTGACGAATCGGCTGTGCTGCCAATTAAAACTAAACTACGAACTCCCGAACCAAGATCGCTACTCTTTCCTTTTCCAATCTCTACACTTCCGACTGCCACGATCGAATTCAACTCCATGCGATGCAACCGCGAGCAAACCGTGCCTACTTGCTTGTTGTAAACCAACATTCGACTAGGAGTCTTGAGTAAAGGACTTTTCGACGATGCGTTGTCCCACTTAACCGGCAAAAGCAAACTTGGAACACCAAGTTTTGCTGCACCGTCAATCGCCGCCACAACAGAACCAGCTTGACGTTGCATCAAAATCAACACTGCATCAGGGTTTAAATCACGAATGATACGCGGCAGTTGACAATTTTTCAAAATTCGCGACGCGGCAATTCTTGACCAAAGCCAAAAGCAAATCTTTGTTCCACGAATTACCGAAGGCATCTCTTTAATCGTCCGTCGTCTTGCTTCGGCTCTATTTCGCCAAATCTCTTTAAGACCTGCACCAGTCTTCCAACTGATCGGAACCCCTAACCCAATCAAAAACTTGTTGCGTAACCTCGTACGGTATCCGGTTGCATTTTTTCTGAACCTGAAAGTTGAGGCTTCGCCAATCTGTGAGCCTGCTTTTCTGGCTGAATCACCATATTCATAGCCAACAATCTGAGCAAAGAAACTTTGAATATGCGGCGAGAGTTCGGCCCAACGCTGAGAACTCATATCCTGAGCGGGCATAGCCAATAAGACTGACGACGACTCCGAGAGTTCTTTGAAGAACCCGTGAATTACAAACTGATCAAGATGTGAGAGATTGCCAACAACAATCAATATCTTTCTACGCACAGCCACCCCAATAACTTACGCCTTCGCCACGGCGCGCTGAATTAACCGAAATTATGAGCGGGACTTGAGGGCTTCGATCAGCTTTGGCAGAACCTTGTGCACATCACCGACGATGCCGAGATCTGCAATGCCAAAGATCGGTGCTTCTTTGTCTTTGTTGATCGCGATGATGTTCTTCGAACCCTTCATGCCGACCATGTGCTGGGTCGCGCCAGAAATGCCGGCCGCGATATAAACGCTTGGCTTCACGACTTTGCCGGTCTGACCAACTTGATACGAGTAAGGCACCCATCCTGCGTCAACGATTGCACGCGACGCACCAGGCGCACCCTTAAGAAGTTTTGCAAGGTCTTCGATCAACGAATAGTTGCCGGCTTCACCAAGACCGCGACCACCAGAAACAACGATTGCTGCTTCA
>JAQCDY010000046.1 GCA_027729785.1 Actinomycetota bacterium
GGTTTTGCCATGGCTAGGTGCGGTGTTGTTGGCTGTTGCCCTTGGTAGCACTGTGTTCGTATCTGTGCCGTTGCATGCAAAAATGGCGACGAACCCGACTGCAGATGTTGGTCAACGACTGGTTGTGACTAATTGGCCGCGAACGATTGCATGGACGGCCCGCACGGTTGTGTGCGCGGCGATGTTGCTGCAAGTCGTTCGTGCGTAACGGGGTGCGATGAATTATTCAGAGATTTGTCCGCAGCCTGTGCGGCGCGCGGTAATGAAACAAGGCTGGTACGACCTTGCTTATATTCACTATCGCTACAGCGTCGAAGAGGTTGCACGAATTTTGCCAGATGGACTTGAAGTTGATGTTTGCGATGGTTCGGCGTGGGTTGGTTTGATTCCGTTTTCGATGCGCGGCATTGGTGTGCCAGGTTTGCCTGCAGTGCCATATCTCGGGTCGTTTCCCGAAGTAAATGTGCGCACCTATGTGCGACGCAACGGTGTGCCCGGTGTTTGGTTTTGTTCTTTGGATATCAATCGGCTGCTACCGACGATTGTCGCGCGCACGACTTATACGTTGCCCTATTGCTTTGGTCGAGCCAGCAACAAGCGAGTAGGCGATGAGTTGCACACGAAAGTTGAGCGGCGCTGGCCGCGCAGCGTCAACGCAGCGCACACGAATATTCGCCTGAGGATCGGCGAGCATATTGCCGCGCCGTCACCGCTCGAGATTTTTCTCAGTGCGCGCTGGGGGCTTTATACGACGACACGTAACGGCAGTTTGCGCTATGCGCCGATCTCACACGAGCCGTGGCCTTTGCGGCGCGCAGAAATAATTTCGCTCGACGACTCGCTAATTGAAGCCGCAGGTCTTGTTGCGCCTAACTCGACCGTGAACGGCGAACCGAATGTGATGTTTTCGACTGGCTTGACAGTGCGCGTCGGTTTACCAAAACGCGTTGGCTAGCGCCAAAAATTGCCGGTTCGCGTGGGTTTGCCCCGGCGCGCTTAGCGCTTTTAGCAAAGTTTGCTAGTTAGTTTTTTGTGGAGCCGGGTCGGTAGCTATCACGATCGGCTGCAGCGCGCAGAGTAGTCATCCCGTAAAGAAATGCGCCAGTCATCACGATTAGAAAGATCACGCTTCCAAAACCGAAAAGTACCGCAAGAGACATTGCTAACTCTTTTTACCTTGACCGGCCAACAAGAATGCGCCGAGGGCAAGAATTGACGGCACCCAAACGCCGACGTAAATGCCGTTAAGGCGATCTTCAACCGACTCACTCTGAAAATACAACGCGATACTTAGCACGAGGCTTGCGCCTGCGGCAAGAAGTGTGGTTAAACGTAAAACTGATTCTGGTTTCATTCGTTAATTCCTCCGAGTGCCAAGCATAGACCAGGTGCGACTTTTTATCGTGGCAGAATGTTCGTAGTTATGGTGACTTTATACCTGTCAAGCGAGCCACAAGAGTTGTTGCCGTTTGACGGAAGTGCAGTTTTGTACAATCTATTTTTTAACGAAGATTTCACTCGTGAGGCGTTCGAATTCTTGCTGCAAAACACGCCTTGGGAGCAGCCCGAGATCGTGATGTTCGGCAAGAAGCATAAGCAATCGTGTTTGTCGACCTGGCACTCGGATGCAGGCGTAAATTATGTGTATTCAGGCGTTGAACGTGTGGCCCATCCGATGAACAAAATTTTGAGTGAAATTCGTCGGCGCTGTGAGGTGGCAGCAAATTCGAAATTTAACTCAGTGTTGGTGAATCTCTATCGTGACGGTAGTGCCGGGATGGGTTGGCATTCAGATAACGAGGCGATTAATGGTCGCGAGCCAACAATTGCATCGGTGAGTTTGGGTGCGACGCGGCGTTTTGATTTGCGACATCGTGAAACAAAACAAACGGTGAAAGTTGATCTTGAAGATGGATCTTTACTGGTGATGTCGGGGCTCTCGCAACAGTGTTGGGTGCATCAAATTGCAAAAACTGCCAAGCCTGTCGGCCCACGAATTAATTTAACTTTTCGCTTGGTGCAGTCGGTCTAGGCGTTAACTGACTGCGGGCGTAGCGTGATGTCGTTGCATGACTCGCAAACACTTTGTGGAATCACGCCGAGTTTCATCAATGAACTGAACATGATGCAGCCGAGGCAAATCGCGAACACCGACTCGAGTGTCGCAGCGAAGATCAGTGCGGCGATGACGAGTTTCGCTGCGAATGAATAGTCGAGCAATGTAAGCACGAGTGCCGACGCGGCGAAGGTTAATCCGATTGTTTGGGCGAATCTTTTTGGTGGGCCGGGCACGAATTTGTGATTGAAATTTAATTTTGGTGTGACGACGCGTGTCACGAACAGTGCGAGTGGGCTGAATGCTGGGCCGGTTGCGACGCGCGCAGCGAAACCGTAGGTGAGCGCGAGAAGAAAGAGTGTCGAGTTGGTCAGCAAAAATGCGGCGCTGATGATTACGACACCAGCGGCGACGAGTCGTGCGGATGTTTCGTTGGCGGGGTTCGGAAATGGATAGCGCTTTGTCATGCGCCACAGCCTACCCATAAACCCGACCAATTTAGTCAGGTATTATTTGTGGGCTTGGCGGGAGGCGGCGTAAATGTGGTCGACGGTGAGGCCGCAACATCCGCCGATGAGTTGTGCGCCGAGATTGATCCAATCTGAGAAAAAGTCTTCGAGACGTTCTGGGGCGATCACATCGACGAATCGCCAGTCGGGCATTTCAAAATAGCCCGAATCTGGATACGCCGACATCGGGCCAGAAAAGTTTTTGCGAATCGCCGTGAGCGTCTCGCCAATAATTTCGGCACCTGTATGCATGACACCAGCAACGTCAACGCCGATTTTTGGAATCAATTTGGTTACTTCTTCAAGCGGAAACTCGTTATGTTGATCAAAACTGATAGCACGGCCGTCTTTTGCGCGGCGCGCACTCATGCCAAACCAAACCGGCAGACCAGTGGCAAGCGCAGCATCCAAAACGATCGGCACACGATTTGGCTCGTACATCATTTCGAGCATGATGTGATCGACACCAGACGATTTCAAAATACCTGCGAGTTCGCCAAATGCGTGGGCGAGTTCGTCGTTTGATGGCACGCGATTTTGATCAACCTTTGCAGTGCCAGCAGCCACGGGCAACATGTGCGAGAGCGAACCGGCAACGGCGATTTTACGATTTGGTGATTTTGCAGTCGCCAAATCTCGAGCACGCAACGCCGCATCGACGGCGATGCGGTTGATTTCTTCGACCCGATCGCCGTAGCCAGCTGGCGTGAGCATCAAACGCGAAGAAGCAAAAGTATTGGCCGTGATCACATCGGCACCCGCATTGATGTAGTCGATGTGCACTTGTGTGAGCAACTCGCTGTTGTTAAGCGATGCCGGCCCGCACCAAGCCGATGGGTCCATTTGTGCGCCACGGCGTTGCAGTTCTGTGCCAGTGCCACCGTCAAGCACGACTATTTCGCCTGCGTCTAGGCGCCGCTTTATGTGTTGATAACTCATCGCACCCAAAGACTAATCGTTTTTATGGACCTATCAGTTAGTGCAAGGTTTAAGATAAGTACATGGTGATTGACGAGTTGAGAGCCGCACTCGGTGAAAAAGTCTCGCTCAATGAAACAATTCGTGAGCATCACTCGAAAGACGAAAGTTTTCACACGCCAACTTTGCCAGAAGCCGTTGTGTTTGCAACATGCACGCAAGATGTTGCGACGACATTAAAAATCTGCAACGATCATCGGACTCCGGTTGTTGCCTGGGGTGCCGGTACTTCGCTTGAAGGCAACAGCACGCCTGTGCGTGGGGGCGTGTCGCTTGACCTTTCGCAGATGGACAAAATCTTGCGCGTGAGCAGCGAAGATTTGGATTGCACTATTCAGCCGGGCGTGCGACGCAAACAATTGAATGAATATCTGTCGCGGTATGGTTTGTTTTTTCCGGTTGATCCAGGTGCTGATGCGACTTTGGGTGGCATGGCCTCGACCGGCGCGTCGGGTACAACGACGGTTAAATATGGCGCGATGAAGCAACTGGTGATGAGCCTCACAGCGGTGACAGCAAATGGCGAAATAATCACGACGTCACGTCGGGCGCGAAAGACTTCTGCTGGCTATGACTTGACACACTTGTTTGTTGGCTCAGAGGGCACACTTGGCGTCATCACTGAGTTGACTTTGCGCGTGTTTGGTATCCCTGAAGTGATAGCCGCGGCGACGATGCAGTTCGACAGTGTGCGCCAAGCAATTGACGGCGTGATTGAAGCGATTCAATTAAATGTCGGTGTGGCGCGAATTGAATTGGTCGACCGTGAGGCCGTAGTTGCAGTCAACCGATATTCAGGCACGGATTTGCCGCATAAAGATTTGTTGTTGCTCGAGTTTCACGGTTCAGCCAAATCGACGGCGCTAGATATTGCCGCGGCGCGCGAAGTGCTCGAGCGTCATGGCGGTCAGGGTTTTAAGCAAACCACAGATGAGGCCGAACGGCGCAAGTTATGGCAAGCGCGACACGACGCAAGTCGGTCTTGTCGTGCGCATCAACCCGGGGGTCGCATTTTTTCAACCGATGTTTGTGTGCCGATTTCACGGCTGTCTGAGTGCATCGAACAGACACAAAAAGATTTGGCAGAGTCAAAAATTTATGGACCGTTGGTTGGCCATGTTGGTGATGGAAACTTTCATGTTTTGTTGACGGCTGATCCGAATGATCATGCGGCGATCGAGCGTCTCGAGCAATTTCACACTCGCTTGGTGAAGCGTGCGTTGAGTCTTGAAGGCACCTGCACTGGCGAGCACGGCATTGGCATTGGCAAGGTCGACTATTTAGTCAGCGAACTTGGCTCAGAGGCCGTGAATGTGATGGCGATGATCAAAGTGGCGCTTGACCCGAATTGCATAATGAACCCGGGCAAAGTGATTGCTGAAACTGTTAGCTAGGTGTCTGGCCGTAGAATAGTTTCATGAGCAAAACAGATTTCGTGATGTACAGCACACAATGGTGTGGCTACTGCAAGCGACTAAAAGCAATGTTGAACGCTGATGGCATCACATTTACTGAAATTGATCTCGAACAAGAGCCAGAAGCAGCGGCGATTGTCGAACGAGTGAACAACGGCAATCAAACAGTGCCAACTCTTGTGTTTTCTGACGGCGAGGCGATGACCAACCCATCGGTGGCCAAAGTAAAAGAAAAGTTGAGCGCGCTCGCGGCGAGTTAGTTTTTGCGCGGTCCAGGAATCACAACTGGGCCGGTGTCATCATTGACACGAATTACATCGATCTTGTGCTCGTAAATTGAACTCAGCGTTTCTGGCGTGAGTGTTTCGCGCGGTGTGCCCGATGCGGCGTGGCGACCGTTTTGCAGCAAAATCACACGATCGGCAAACGACATCGCAACATTTAGGTCATGAAACACTGCGATCACGGTGCGCCCTTCGTCGACTAGCGAACGCACGATGTGCATCAGTTTTTCTTGCTGGCCGATGTCGAGAACTGCAGTTGGTTCGTCGAGCAGTAGCAACTGGGTATCTTGGGCCAGAATTCGCGCCATTGAAACCCGGGCTTGTTCGCCGATTGAAAGAGTGCGATATAGCCGGTTGTGCATCTCGGCGACACCGAGGCGTTGCATCGCGCTTTCAATGAGATCTTGATCGTTGGCGCCAAGTCGCGGACCACGTCCCATTTCAACAACTTCGGCAACCGTATACGGAAACGAAACCGTGACTCGTTGCGGCAGAACTGCACGCATTCGTGCCAATTCGTGGTTGTCAATTTCGGTAATCGGCTTGTCGCCAAAGAAAACGGTGCCTGTTTCTGATTGCAAGTCGCCAGCCAAAACGCTTAGCAATGTTGATTTGCCGGCGCCATTCGGGCCAAGAATCGCCACGAGTTCACCTTTGTCGGCGGACATCGAAATATCGCACAAAATCTCTTTGCGCGAGCGAACAACCGAGACATTTTCACACTTGATAACTGTGTCGATATTCATCACAGGGCCTATGTCCAGGTGCTTTCGCTTGTGCGCATTTTGCGCAGCAACCACAAGAAGAACGGCGCACCAATTAACGCAGTGAGAACACCGAGTGGCAACTCAGCGGGCGAGAGCAAAGTGCGCGCCGCGAGGTCGGCGAGCAATGTGACGATCGCGCCAAGCAGGGCCGATGACCACAACAAATCTCGGTGCTTGGGCCCGAGCACGAGCCGCAAAATATGTGGCACGATTAATCCGACGAAAGCGATGATGCCAGTTGCCGCAACGGCGCTCGAGGCAAGCAAACCGACGATTGCAATTGTTTGCAGTCGCACTCGTTCGACTGGCACGCCGACGTGCGCCGCCGACCGATCTCCGAGCGCCATCAGGTCAAGGGTGCGGGTGAATCTCGTGCTCAGCGCGATACCGATAATTGCGAGGGGTAAAACTACTGCGACAGCGCTCCAAGTTGCGAGGCCGAGTGAGCCAAGACTCCAAAAGGTGACGGTGCGAATTTGATCGTCATCGGCGATGAACACGGCGAGGCCGATTAGTGCACCAGACAACGCGTTGATCGCGATGCCCGTGAGAATGAGTGTGACGACATCCGTTTTACCGTCAACGCGCGACAAGCCGTAAACAACTGCAGTTGCCAGAGTGCCACCGATGAATGCAAAAACTTGCACGCCAAGTGTGATTCTGCTCAGGCCGAGTGTGATTGCTATTACTGCACCGACAGCCGCACCACCCGACACGCCGACTGTTGCCGGTTCGGCGAGAGGATTGCGAAACACACCTTGCATTACAACGCCAGCCACGGCAAGCGAAGCACCGACAACTATTGCAAGGGCGACGCGCGGCAGGCGAACATTCCAAAAAACAGCGTGACTTATCGAGGTCGAATCTGAAGTTGTCGCGGGGCCTTGAAACAAAACTTTGAAAACTTCGCTGAACTCGATTGTGTAGGCGCCAGTGGTTAGTGCGTTGATGACGACAATGACGAGGGTGATCGTCAGGACAATTGCCACATTTTTCGGATTAAGACGGCGCATTTCGCTCATTGATTGATGCTCAGTTTTCTATCGTCAAGATTTTGAAGGCTTGTGCCAAACGAATGATGAGTTCGCCGGTTCGTGGCCCAAACGAGAATAACAAGTCGTCATCAATCGACACCACTGCACGAGTTTTGGCCGATGGGGTTTGGGCGATGCCAGGTAACTTGAGTAGTCCGTCGATGCCGCCGACAGACGCCAGACCGCGAGTGGTGACGACAATAATCTCGGGGTTGGCATTGACGATTGATTCGCTCGTGAGTGGCGTGAATGCTGCAAGATCGAGGTCGGTGCCAACATCAATGCCGCCAGCCGAGCGGATCATTTCGTCGGCGCCTGATTCTTTGCCGCCAAGCAAAAATACCGAGGCAGTGCCGCGTACATAAATAAAAGCGACTCGCGGTTTCGCGGTTGCGGGGTCAAGCGTGTTGAGTGCCTTATTGATGTCGCTTTGTGTCGTGTCAAGGAGTTTCATGCCGAAGTTGCTGGCACCAAGTGCATTGGCGATCAGTTTGATGCGTGGTGCAATGTCGGAGAGTTTCCAAACTTCGGGGGCCAGAACAATTGGCACGCCGGCGCCACGCAACTGTTGTAACGCTTCGGGCGGACCAGAACGAGTGTCGCCAATGACGAGTGTCGGCTTTAACTCGAGCACGCTTTCGGCACTGATGTCATGGCCGCTACTGACTTTTGGTATCGCCGTTAGTGCAGCCAGTGTTGTTGTTGCATCGCGACCAATAATTTTGTCAGCGAAACCGAGTGAGATGACTATTTCGGCGATCGCTTCGTTGAGCACGATAATGCGCGATGTATCGGTGATCGTGACTTCAATATCGTCAGCCGAGGTCACCTTTGCTGGCAGGGTTGAATTGCCGTCGCCGACAATGGGAAGTTCAAAGTCTGCAGCCGAAATTATGACTGGTCGCGTTGATTCGTTCGCTGGCTCAGTCGTTGGGGCAGTTGTCGACGCAGTCGCTTGTGATGTTGTGTCGGTGGTCGCAGAGTTCGCACTGCAGGCAGAAATCAACGTGATGAAAAGTGGAGTGGTCAACAAAGCCAGAGATAATTTTCTTGTGACCATAACCATTTCAATCTACTAGTGACATTCAGATTGGTAGAATTTGCGAAGTGAAAATCGCCGGTTATGTGATGTCTTTGGTGTTGTCGGTGTCGGCAATCTCAAGTTGTGCGAGTGATCGATCGGTGAGTGAGACATTTGTTACGACGGTTGCGACGGTTGCGACGACAGTTGAGGCCGCCGAAACCTCAGTTACGACGGTTCCTACGGTTGTGACTACAACAGTGCTTGCTGCCGAGACCGTTTCAAGTTCGACGACCACGACGACGGTTGCGAGCACGACGAGCACGACAACCACGACGAGCACGACTAGTTCAAGCGTGGTCAAGGTTGCGCCGACTACAACAGTTGTCGCAGTGAGCCGACCAAAACTTTCTGTGAGCCAGACGAATAGCCTCGACCCGAAAGGGACATCAGTCACAGTGCGTGGCACGGGATATGACGTGAGTAAAGGTGTTTATGTAATCGTGTGCACGCAAGCCGCACCAGGGCCGCAAGCGACTTGCATCGGTGGAATAAATATTGATGGTTCATCTTCGAGTTCAGTTTGGGTGTCTTCGAATCCGCCGAACTATGCCGTTGGTCTCACGACCCCATTTTTGCCTGATGGGTCATTTAATATTGAACTTGTAATAGTCGCAAAAAGTGGAGCGTTGGACTGCACAATTCTTAGTTGTGGTGTGGTAACAAGATCTGATCATTTGCGGTATACAGATCGAACACAAGATGTTTTTGTGCCGATTTCGTTTTCAAATTAATTTTTATTTACCCCCAAAGAAAGATGGAGAAAAGTTCATATGTCTAACCCAAAGTCTGTAATGCGCTCAGGTGTTTTAGTTGCATTGGTATCGATGTTGTTGACAGTAGTGCCGGCACCAGTTTCGGCAGCCGTCAGTGTGAGCGTGAGCAAAACGGCAAAACTTACTGACCTTGAAGTTGTTTCGATCAAATTGGCAAGTGTGCCAGCAGGTCAGGGCGTTTATGTTTCACAATGCTTTAAGCCAACATTGGGTCAGCGCGCCGGCACCGGTTTGATCTGCAATGGCAGCGTGACCGAGACAGGCACGATGATCTGGGCGACGACTGACGCGCAGCGTGGCTCGCAATCAGCGACTGGCGAATTGAGGCTGATGTTTCGCTCTAGGTTTACAAAAGTTGATGCAAGCGGAGCGAGCAAGACATATGACTGTGGCGTTTCAAACTGTTCACTGTTCGTTTATCGCGACCACCGTGGCATCACCGATACGGCACTCGACACGATTGTGCCCCTAAGTTTTTTGCCACGCCAGACTGTTGTGCTCGCGAAACTTGGTTTAAAGCGTGACGGCGCAAGTTACAAAGTCGGTAAGAGTATTTCTTTGAGCGCAAGCAAATTGAAGACCTCGAAGGGTCGGGCTGTTTATGTTTCTTCAGACGAGACAAGGTCGGTTTGCAGGACAAGTGGCACGACAAATTTCGTGATCAAGTTTCGCAAGCCAGGCACATGCCAAGTGACTTTGTTTGCTAATAGCTCGGCGAAGTTCGATCAGATGATTAAGGTCTTGACCTACATCGTCAAATAGTTAGCATCGCCCAGTTGTTGGCTCGCTTGTCGGTTAGTAGAGAGGGCCGGTGAGAAGTTCGGCGGCGCGGCGCATTGTGGGCGACTTGGCGAGATCGTCAACGAGTTTCATTTCGTCAGCCAGCACTTTGTCGGGGCCAGGTCGACCGACAACTTTGCGAACTTCGGCGTGAACATTCATCAGCGCAGGCGAAGCAGTTAAGGGTGCGCGAAAGTCGATCGCCCGAGTTGCAGTGAGAATTTCAATCGCCAAAATACGACGCAAGTTGTTGATCGCGAGACGAAGTTTGCGCGCGGCGTTCCATCCCATAGAAACATGATCTTCTTGCATCGCACTCGACGGAATTGAATCGACGCTTGCGGGCACGGCGAGTCGTTTATTCTCTGAAACCATGCTGGCTTGCGTGTATTGGGCGATCATCAAACCTGAGTCGACGCCGGCGTTGAATGCCAAGAATGCCGGCAAGCCCATCGATCTGTTGACATCGAGCATGCGGTCGGTGCGACGCTCACTGATTGAGCCGAGATCACATGTGGCAATTGCCAAGAAGTCGAGCACATAACCGATTGGTGCGCCGTGGAAATTGCCATTGGAGCGAATTTCACCCGTGCTTGTGACGATCGGATTGTCGATCATGGCGGCGAGTTCGCGATTCGCAACATTCATCGCGTGGGTGAGCGTGTCGCGCACGGCGCCGGCGACTTGTGGCGCGCAACGCAGCGAATATGCGTCCTGTACGCGAGTATCGTCGGTGCGGTGCGACGCAACGAGGGGCGAGTTTTTTAAAAGCGCAAAAATATTTGCCGCGCTTGCGACCTGCCCAGGATGGCTGCGGAGTGGTTCGTGCATTTCTGGTGCAAAAACTTGGTCTGTGCCGAGCAATGCTTCGACGCTGAGGGCCGTGGCGATATCGGCAAGCGTGCAAAGTTCGTATAGATCTGTGATTGCCAAAAGCAACATTCCGAGCATGCCGTCGGTACCGTTGATCAGAGCGAGACCTTCTTTTTCGCGCAACAGAACGGGTTTGATGTTGTGTTCTTTGAGCACAACAAATGACGGCCGACGGCGACCAGATTTGTCGAAGACTTCGCCTTCACCCATTAGCGCGAGGGCGCAATGCGATAACGGTGCAAGATCACCGCTACAACCGAGTGAGCCGTATTCGTAGACAACTGGGGTGATTGATGCGTTGAGCATTGCTGCCATCGTCTCGGCAACAACGGGTCGAACGCCTGTTGCGCCGCTGCAAAGAGTGCGCAATCGCAACAGTTGCACTGCTCGCACGACCTCGGTTTCGATGACTTCGCCCATGCCTGCGGCATGCGAACGAATCAGTGATTGTTGCAAAGCAACACGATCGCTCTG